>JANMVS010000273.1:0-11721 GCA_031392885.1 Verrucomicrobiota bacterium | reverse complement strand
ATCGACGAATGGATCAGCGCCCCCTACCCCGACCAGGCCAAGGATCGCCCGGTCATCCTTGACGGACTCGGGTGGATCGAGGCCGAGGCGCAGCGCCGGTTCGGCCGGGGTTTCTCCGTCCTGACAGGGGCCGAACAGGCGGCCATCTGTGACGACATCTGTTCGGCGAAAAAAGCCGCCCCGGAATTTGTTCACGCGGCGGAATTCTTTGCGCGGTTCCGCGACCTCACGGCCGGCGGATTTTATACGACCCCGGCGGGCATGAAGGACATTGGCTACACCGGCAACACGCCCCTTGCCACTTTCGACGGACCACCGCCCGAGGTCTTGAAAAGACTCGGGCTCGCTTGAAGTCATTTGGTTTGGCGGCCGGGGCGGCACGAGTCCGGATGAATACTTCCCGCTAGACGGCACGCCCTTCTTGCCCCAAGAACACTCCCCTTGATGGCTCCCGTCGACACACCACCGCCGCTGCTTTCCCCCCGGGTCTCCCGCGCGCTCGGCTGGAGCGTGCTCTATACTCTGCTGGCAACGGCGATTTTCACCTTCCCGCTCATGCCCGGGGCGGATCTCGACCCCTCCTGGCGCATGGCTCTGGGTTACTTTTTCGAAAACGGGATGCAGTTCGGGCGCGAAGTCATCTTCACCTATGGGCCCTTGGGCTTCATCATGAGCAAGACTTTTTCCGGTCTGCAGTTCTGGAGCCTGATCGCCGGCCAGCTGGTGCTGGCCCTGATCTCCGCCGCCGTGATAATTTTTCAAGGCCGCCGGCTGCAGGGCAATGCCCGCCTGGTTTACTTCGGATTTTTCCTGCTGTTCGGCATCACTTACGAGGATGCGCTGCACATGCTCGTCATCGCCATTCTGGGCTTCGAATTGCTGCGGATGGTGGATGAGAAACGCACCTGGCTGGTGGTGCCGATCGCTGCCGTGTTCGCCGGCTATGCGCAGATCAAGTTCACGGACCTCCTGCTCGCTTCGTTCACCGTACTCGTGGCCATGGGCTATCAGGTCTGGCAGGGGCGGCGGCGCGACGCGGCCCTGCTCGGCTTGGTCTACGTGGCCTTTTTTCTCGGCATCTGGCTGGCCTGCGGCCAGAGCCTGCTCAATCTGCCCGCCTATTTCTACGGCTCGTGGCAGATCAGCGAGGGCTACCAGTGGGCGATGGGGTTTCCCACCCCCTCGCACCAGCTGTGGCCGGGGCTGGTGGTGCTCTTCCTCATGGTCGCCTACGCGGGGCTGCATCTGTTTCTCTCGTCCGCCAAACCCCGGGCGCTGGCCAACGTCCTGCTGCTGGGCGCCTATATTTATCTGAATTGGAAGCACGGTTTCGTCCGTTCCGACGGTCACATGATCGGGTTTTATTTCTGCGCGTTGCTGCCCATCGTCGCCTATCCCACCCTCCTGGACGACCCGCCCCGCTGGCGGCTGGCTCATCGCTGGGTGTTTGTGTTCGCCCTGGGTTTCAGCCTGTGGAGCCTGGAAAACGCCCTGGCCAGCGTCGTGCAGGGATCGCTGGCGACCTTCCAAGCGAAAACCTGGGGCAACCTCGGGTTGGTCACCCACTGGGAGGAAACCCGCCAGCGTTACCGCGACCGGCTGGCGGTGGCGCGCAGTGGCAGCGAACTGGCGCAAACCCGCCAGCTGGTCGGCCGGGCCACGGTGGATGTGCTGGGCTCTGAACAGAGCGTCGCGCTCTTCAACAAGTTCAACTACCGGCCGCGGCCCGTGATCCAGGGTTATTCCACCTTTACCCCGGCCCTGGCGCAGATGAACGGTGATTTTTTCGCCTCCCCGCAGGCGCCGGAGTATGTGCTGATGCGGCTGGAGACGATCGACGGCCGGTTGCCGACGCTGGATGACGCGCAGGTGCTGGTGTTGCTCGCCCAGCGCTACGAGTTCGTGCGCACGGAGAGAACCTACCACCTGTGGCGGCGCAAGCCGGGCCCCTTTGCTCCCGCGCCGGTCGCCCCGCGACTGCTCCGCACGGCCACCGTGGCGGTCAACCAACCGTTCGTGATCGGGGATTTGGCGGAAAAACAACCGCTCTGGCTCCGCGTCGATCTCCAGCCCTCGTGGCTCGGAAAAATCCGCAGTTTCCTCTACAAGCCCCCGCAGGTCCGGATCAATCTCGAGGACACGGCGGGCAATCCGCACGACTACCTGCTGCCGCTGCCGCAGGGCCGCAACGGCTTCATCGTCAATCCGCTCATCGAGGACTTGTACGACTACATGCAATTTGCCGCCAACCGGCCGCAAAAATTGACGCGCGCCATCACCGTGCGGATCGCAGCCGGGGAGGAGAAATTCTTCGCGGACACGGTGCGCTGCGAAGTGTCCGCCCTGCCGACCGCCACTTCTGCGGCCGGCTATTTCCCCCCGGGCGCCGGGGGGCTCGATAAACTCTTCGCCATGTTCAAAAGCTACCCGGTGGCTTTCCAATCCCAGACCGGTTTTTCCGGGGCGATGATCGATGGCAAGGGCGTCGCGGTCATGCATGCCCCCAGCCAGATGATCTTCGAGATGCCGGCGGGAGCCAAAACGATCAGCGGCCAGTATGGCTTTGTGGAAGCCACCTACACGAATGGGGGCAACACCAATGGCGCCTGGTTCATCGTCTACTGGTCCGACGGCACCAAACGCACGGACCTCCTCAGTCGATTTCTCAATCCGGTCAACGTGCCCGCGGACCGCGGGCTTCAGGATTTTTCCGCCTCCCTGAAGGGCCTTTCGGGCGGGCGGTTGTATCTGGAAACGGGTCCCGGTCCCTACAATGACTATAGCTGGGACTGGACCGGCTGGACCGGCATCAGTATTGCCAAATGATGCCCCGATGAACCAGCCGTTGCCCAATCTGGATGACCGGCAACGGGACTATCCGTGGCACCGGGTATTTTTCATCGTGGCCACCACATTGGTGCTGGCCCTGGCGCTGTTCTCTCCGGTCGCCCGGGTACTGGACGTGCAATTGGATTCGTCCATTTTCGGTTCCTACTCCTATTTCACCGCGAAAAATTTCCAATTTGGCACCGAGATCGTCCCGCTGGCCGGGCCCTATGGTTTTGTCCCTTATGGCGACACCTATAGCGGGTTTCTTTTCAACAAGCGTCTGGCCCTCGAGGCCCTGACCAAACTCATCCTGGCGGGACTGGTGGTCTGGTTTTTCCTGCGCGCCCATCGTCAGCCCGTGCTGCGCTGGGTCTGGCTGCTGCTCGTCGCCTTTGTGGGTCCGCAAATCGTCGACCTGCCCTATACCCTGGCCATCTTGCTGTCGGGGCTGTGTCTGGTGGAATATCAAACCGCGACGAGTCGATCATCGCTTCTGGCCTGCGGCGCGGTCGCCGCCTACCTGGCCCTGCTGACGCTCTTCAAGGGCACGCAGACCATGATGGTTGCCGCCACCTTTGGGGTGCTAGGCTTGCAGGCGCTGCTGTTGCGCAATTTTCGCCGGCTGCCCGGGATCATCGCCGTCTATGGCGGTACGCTCATCGCCCTCCTCCTGCTGGCGGCGCAGAACCCCCTCAATTTCATCGCCTACCTGCACGGCGTAGCGGACCACTCCTACGGCTATAACCTGGCCATGGGGTTGGACGAACCCCTGCCGTTGTTCCTCATCGGCGCCGGCACCACGGTCGCCCTGTTGCTGCTGGTGGGACTGGGCCTGTGGCCCCGGTGGCGCGATCCCGCGGCGCTCGCCGGTAGCCTGATCCTGGCGGGCGTTACCTTTATCTCCTGGAAGCACGGCTTTGTGCGGGCGGACGGGCACGTGTTGATCTACTTCAACTACGCCGGCATCGCTGCGCCCACCATTTTGCTTTTCCTCGGTGGAACGGCACCCGTGCGGCTCACGGGCGGACAGCGGGCCGGGACGGCGGGACTTGCGGTCAGCGCCCTGGCGCTCGCCCTGTGGGGCGGTGAGGCAAATCCTGGGGAGCGCTACCGCTGGTACCTGCACCATCTGCCCATCAGCCTGGGCCAGACTTGGCAGCAGCTGACGGCGCCCGCGGCGGCCAAACGGGAATTCGACGCCCTGCTGGATTTGCGGCGCAGTTATTACCAGCTGCTCAAATCCGAATATCTGGTGGGCAAAAGCTCCGTGGATTTTTTCGGCTTCGAGCAAGGTTATATGATGCTCAACCGGCTGAACTACCGGCCGCGCCCGATGGGCAGCGGCACCTTCGGCGTGTACACCCCCTGGCTGCAGACGATCAATGCGCGGTACCTCGCCAATCCCGTCACGCGGCCGGAATTTTATTTCGTCAAACCGGAAAGCATCGATGAGCGCTTTCTGGCCGGGGACGACCCCGGCACCCTGCGCGGAATTCTCGAACTCTACGCTCCCGTGGCCCGGGAGAAGGGTCTGCTGCTTTTCCGCGCCCGACCTGGCGCCCCGGCGATGCCCACCCCGCGCCTGCTCCGTTCCCAGCCGCTGGTGCTCGGGACTCCGGTGCTCCCCCCGGCAGTGCGGCCGGACGAAATGCTGCTGGTCAGCTTCTCGCTGCCGCCCAGCCTGCCCGGCCGGCTGCGCGCCCTGCTCTATAAACCCCGGTTGATCTATCTCGACCTGGTGGGCGAAGGTCTCCTCAACCCCGTCAATCGCCGCTTGCTGCCCGCCCTGTTTCAGACGCCAGTGCCGCTGAGTCCGGTGCTGGAGAACAGCCAGGACCTGCTGGCCCTTTACCAAGGAACCCCCGGCAAAGTGGTGCGGCAATTCACGGTGCACACCGCGCATCCCGCCGATCTGACCGCGGACAAACTGCAGGTAAACTTCTTTGCGGCGCCCCGGCCAGTGCCGGATCCGATCAGCGCCGAGTTGCTGACCCTGACGCCGGATTTCCTGATGGCCAACGTGCCGCCCATCAGCATGGAACCGGCCAATGCGCCCACGCGCCAGCTCGACGGCCTGCCGGTGCAGATGCTCGAACCGCCGGGCCTCCTCCGCTTCGCCCTGCACGGCCGGGAAAATGTCCTGCGCTTTATGTTCGGCCTCGATCCCGAGGCCTACCTGAAGGGTCTGACCGACGGCGTGGAATTTTTCGTCGAGCTGGAATCACCGGGCCAGCCGCCGCAGACGCTGTACCGTCGCTGGCTGCGCCCGCGAACCCAGCCCGCCGACCGCGGCACCCAAGTCCAGCGCGTCGTGTTGCCCCCCTTCCCTCCGGGTTCAACGCTGGCCTTGCGCACCGGTTTCGGCGGCAACGGTGACGGGGCCTCGGACTGGGGCTACTTCACCGGCATCCGCCTGCTGGACGGTCCGTATTTGCCGGAGCAATTCCCCCGCTTTACCCATCTGCCTGTGGCGGTCGACGCCGCCATCTGTGGGGCTCTGGCGAGCGACGGACGCGTATTGTTCATGCTCAACTCACCGGGCTCGCTCAGCTTTGCCCTCTCGGGCCAAGAAAAGATTCTCCACTTCAAGGCCGGCCTGCTGCGCGGCGCCTACACCGAAAACGGTCACAGTGACGGCGTGGAATTCATCGTCACCTTGCTCGCTCCCGACGGCAGCAGCCGGATAATTTTCCAGCAAGGGCTCAACCCCCGGGACAATGCCGCCGATCGCGGTGACCGGCCCTTCGTGGTGCCGGTGCCGGATTCGCCGCCTGGCACCCAGCTGAGGCTCACGGTCGGACCCGGACCCGCAAACAACAACGCCTGGGATTGGGCCTATTTCGAAAGCCTCGGTTTCGACTGAGATTTCCCGGCCATGTTGCCCGCTCAAGAAACCTTCCCCCGCCGGCCCACGGCCGCAGCCCAGGTGCAGCCCGACCGGACCGGATTATGGCTCTGGATGCTGGGGACTGCGCTGGTGGTCTTCGCCGCCCGCTGCCGGGAAATCAGTCTTCATGCCAGTGAAGTGCCCTACCTCGACCAATGGAAGGTCGAGGCGCAGCAAATCCTGATTCCCTGGCTGCGGGGTCAGCTGGCCTGGACCGATTTTTTTGCCCCGCATCACGAGCACACTCCCTTCTGGATCCGCCTGCTCGCCTGGGGGGAAGCCGCCGCGCTCGGGCGCTGGGATCCGCTGCTCCAATGCACGATCAATGCCGCGTTATTCGGCGTGGCCGCCGGAGTCTGGGCCGGGTGGTTGCGCCGCATTCTGCCCTTGGTGCCCGCGTTGTTCCTCACCGGGCTCACCCTCGTCCTCGCCGCCCTGCCGCACGGTTGGGAAAACAGCACCTGGGGTTTCCAGTCGATCGTGCCTCTCGCGCTGCTTTTTGTGTTTTTGCACGTGCGCGGTTCCTTCGAGCCACCGGCCGGCTCGGCCGGCTGGTGGTGGGCGCAGGCCGCGGGCTTGGCCGCATTGTTCACCTTCGGCAGCATGTGGACCGCGCCCGCCGCCGTGGTCCTCGTCACGTGGTGGACCGCCGCTCCGGGGCGCGGGCGCGGGCTGCCGGCGGCGGCGCTGACCGCCGGGGGCATCGCGCTCCTGCTCATCGCCCGGGCCGGGCAGCCTCACACCGGGGCGCTCGCCCTGAGTGTGCATTCACCCCAGCAATTTTTGGCCGCGTTCCTCCTGCAGCTCGGCTGGCCGGCCCAATGGCCCGGCGCCGGCGCCCTGCTTTATCTCCCGACCCTTTTTCTCGCCTTGGATCTGCGGCGGAATCGGGCCGCGGAAAATGTTGACCGGGTTGCGCTGGCCCTGGCGATCTTCGCCATCGGACAGGCGGCCGCCTTTGCCTATGGCCGCGGCGGCGGGTACATCGGGTTGGTGTCGCGCTACGGTGACCTGCTCGCGCTCGGCGTCCTCGCCAATGCCGTGGCTCTCTGGCGGCTGCTGCACCGTCATCGCTCGTGGCGGCCCCTGCTGGCTGGCCTGGCCCTCGGCTGGCTGGCCGCGTTCGCCCACGGCTTGCAGTATATCAGCACCCGGGCCCACACCGAGTATTTCCACGAACGCTCCGCCGTCTGGGCCCTGCTGCGGCGCGACGCCGTGCGGCACTACCTCGAGACCAAGGACCCCGCGCCACTCGCCACGGAGACGGCGCGGAGTATTATCTTTCCGGATCCAACCGTCGTCACCGCCGTGCTCGATGAACCCGGCCTGAGCCGGCTGCTGCCCGTCAGCCTCCGGCACGACGGGGTGCGCGCCCGCGGCGATTTCATCAGTGCGGCCGCCTGGCGAGTACGCGAGCTGTGGCCCGTGCTCGTAGTGAGCGGCGCCGGGTTGCTGTTGCTCGGAGGCGGGTTGACGTGGCACCACCCGTTCTCCGCCGCGCCGCCGTCCGCGGAACTTCCCGTCGACCGCGGCCGCCGGCCAATCCTGGCCCTGCTCACGGCCGTCAGCGGATCCTTGGTCTTTCTCTGGCCCATGCCGCTGCAGTTTCACGGTGATCAACGCTGGAAAGACCTGCTGGTACCTCCCGGGGTGGTCACCGGCCTCGGCTTTCTTATCACCACGCCGACCCCCTACCAGGTCGATAATCTTACCGGGGGCGCCTCCTTGTGGCCCGAGAATTTCCGCAATGTTTTTTACGGCACCCATATCGACGGGCCCGGCTTCATCGGCCGCGCCGAGAGTTCGCTCTTCAAGCTGGAGTCGCCGTGGGTGGTCATTCCTTTCGCCGGTTTTCCCGCCAGCCCCGGCAACAGCATTCGCCTGCAAATCATGCCGGAGAATGGTCAACCGACCGTGGAGCTGATCTGCCCGGGGCCAAATCCCGCTGACCTAGATTTCTGGAGCGTGGATGTCCGCGCCTACCCCGGACGGCAGGCGCGCTTGGTTTATTTTGACGGGCGCAACGATGCGGCCGGCTGGATCGCCGCTGTGCCCCCGCAGCCGGCGCGGGATGGCGAACAGGCCCGGCGGCTCCAACGAGTTTGGGCCCTGGAGCGCACGACGGGAGCCCACCGGAGCCTGGCCGTCATGTTTGCGGGATATCTGCTCCTGACCCTTTTTCTCGCCGGCCGGCAGTGGCTCTTCGCCGAAATAAAATATCGTGCCCCGGCCGCGCACCCCTAGCCCGGATCTTTCACCCTCTCCTCGCCACCGTAACCACCCCCTGTGACAAATCTTTTCCCGCATTCACTGCGGTTCGGGATATCCGGGCTAAGGACAAAACCGCCCGGCGGTTTTGTTTCAGCCCGCATGACCGACCAAGCGCCGGACCCACGCGGGCTGAGTATCGTCGGGCACCGCCATAATATCGTAGCGCGTGTGAAAAATGCGGGCTAGGTTCGCCCACCACCTCTCCATGTCTGCCGCCCTGTCCGAACTGGAACTCTCCGTCGTCATGCCGTGCCTGAACGAGGCCCGGACCATTGCCGGTTGCATTCGCGAAGCCCGCGCCGCCATGCAGGCTGCGGACATCGTCGGGGAGGTGGTCATTGCGGATAACGGCAGCACGGACGGATCACAGGCCCTTGCCACGGCGGCGGGGGCGCGGGTCGTGCCCGTGCAGGAAAAAGGCTATGGCCACGCGTTGCGTGGAGGCATCGCCGCGGCGCGCGGCCAATACATCTGCCTGGGTGATGCCGACGGCAGTTATGATTTTTCCCACCTGCCCCGCTTCGTGACCGCCCTGCGTGAAGGGCACGACCTCGTCATGGGCAACCGGTTTAGCGGCGGTATTCTGCCCGGCGCCATGCCGTGGAAGAACCGCTACCTCGGCAATCCCACGCTGTCCTTCATCGGGCGCCTCTTTTTCCCCACGACCCTGCGCGACTTTCACTGCGGCTTGCGCGGCTTCAGCGCGGCCGGCTATCGCCGCATGAATTTGCGGACCACCGGCATGGAGTTCGCCTCCGAGATGGTGATCAAGTCGGTCATTTTGGGGCTCAAGGTCACCGAGGTGTCCACGACGCTGCGGCCCGACGGCCGGGGCCGCGCGCCGCACCTGCGCCCTTGGCGCGATGGCTGGCGGCATCTGCGCTTCATGCTGCTCTTCAGCCCGCGCTGGCTCTTTCTGTATCCCGGCCTGTTTCTCATGTTGGCCGGCACGCTCCTCGGCGCGGCCGTGCTGCCCGGTCCGCTGCAAGTCGGCCGCGTGCAGCTCGACGTCCACACCCTGCTCTTCGCCGCCGGGGGCATTTTGATCGGCTTCCAGGCGGTATCCTTTGCCGCGCTCAGCAAATTTTTCACCATGCAGGCCGGCTTGCGGCCGAAGGAAGCTGGGTTCGAGACCTGGCTGGGCCGGGTGTCCCTGGAAGGAGGCATCATCGGCGGCGGCGGATTGATCGTCGCGGGCACGCTACTCTGGGCCGGCGCCGTCTGGTACTGGCGCGCCCAAGGTTTCGGTTCATTGCAACCGGCCCAGACCCTGCGCTGGGTTATTCCGGGCTCCCTGTGTCTCGCCCTGGGTTGCCAGTTGATCCTGACCAGTTTTCTTCTCGGGGTGCTGCGCCTTGATACCCGCGGAGACACCCCATGATTGCAACCAAGCCATCCCCTTTCCCGGTCTGGCTTTGGGCCGGCCTGCTCCTCACGGCGTTCAAACTCTGGCTGACCCGCGCCCAGCCGGTTTACGCCATCGGCGGGGCGGCGCACGACGACCGGCTCTTCCTGCTGATGGCGGAGTCCATCATCAAAGGCGAATGGCTCGGCGCGTATAATCAGATGACCCTGGCCAAGGGTCCGTTCTACTCGCTCTGGATTGCCGGGCTATACTGGGTGGGCATTCCGCTCGGACTGGGTGTGCAGCTGGCGTACGCGGCAGCCTGCGCCCTGTTCGCCCGGGCGTGCCGGCCGGCGCTGCGGTCCGGCGCGGCGTTGCTGGCGATTTATGCCTTCCTACTCTGGAATCCAATGTCCTTTGAGGCTCCGACCATGGGACGTGTGATCCGGCAGCAGATTTATACTCCGCTGGAACTGGCGGCCCTGGCCGGACTCGTGGCATTGTATTGCCGGCGTGAAGCCGGCGGGCGGCGCCAGTTGCCCTGGGCCGCTTTGCTGGGCCTGTCCTTCGGCTGCTTCTGGCTCACGCGCGAGGAAGGGGTCTGGCTGGTGCCCAGCGTACTGCTGCTGGCTGGGGCGGCGCTGTTCTGGGCATTCCGGCAATCCTGGGTGCACGGTCGCACCCTGTTGAAATCACTGGGGCTGGCCCTGACCTTCGGTCTGCTGCCCCTGGCGTTGGTTTCGTGGCAGAATTACCGGCACTATGGCTGGTTTGGCACCGTTGAGTTCCGCGCCACCGCATTCCAGGATGCCTATGGCGCCATGGTGCGGGTAAAGATCGGGCCTGATCTCGCCTACATTCCCGTCACCCGGCAGGCGCGTGAGGCCATGTATGCGGTCAGTCCGACCTTCGCCAAGCTGCAACCTTTCCTGGAAGGGGACTACGGCCGCGGCTGGGCCGGCGCCGGTGAGTACATGACCAAGTTGCCCCCCGAGGAACGTCAAATTGGCAGCGGCTGGCTCATGTGGGCGCTGCGGGATACGGTCGCCGCCGCCGGCTTCTGCCACAATGCCCGCGAAGCGATCGATTTCTACCGCCACATGGCCGCCGAGATCAATCAGGCCTGCGACGACGGCCGCCTGCCCGCCCGGTCCCGCCGCAGCGGATTTTTGCCCGTCTGGCGGAAAGGTCAGACCGCCGAACTAACGCGCACCTTCTTCACCTTCTTTGATTTTGTCGCCTCCTACAATTCCTTCTCCGTCCTGCCGCCGCTCAGCAGCGGCGACGATCCCGAGTTGCAGCTGTTTCGGGATGTGACCCGGGACCAGCTTTCGCCGTCCGAGCGGGCCACGAACCTGCGGCTGCCCAATCAGGAGGCGCTCAATGCCGTCAAACTCGGTCTGCTGCAGTCCATCGGCCGGAAGCTCCGGCCGGTGCTGCTGGTGCTGTTTATTGTCACCGGGATGGTGGCGCTGGTCCGGGTGGGACAAGTCATCAAAACCCGCCGGCTCACCTATCCCTTGGTCCTCGCGGCTGCCGCGTTTGGCGGGTTTGTCGGTTACCTGCTGATCAACGCGCTGGTCCAGGTAACGTCATTTTCCGTGACCGCTGTGTCCACTTTCTGGCCCCTCTACCCCTTGCTGCAAATCTTCACCGTCGCCGTCGCCTGGGACGCCTCAGCCGCGTGGCTGGGACGACCGCCGTCCGGGCTGGCGGACCGGCTTTCGCCTGCGGCCGGTGCGGAGACCGGCCCTCCAACCGGCAACCCGTCGGAAAAAACAAGCGACTGAAACCACTCCCTAATATTTTTGCTATCCGGATGGCGGGTTGGTAACGGTGGACTGTCATGAAGTGTAAGCGTGAAAGCCAATTCCGCATTCCCACTCTCGGCCAG
The DNA here is from genome assembly GCA_031392885.1 of Verrucomicrobiota bacterium. Taxonomy (GTDB): domain Bacteria; phylum Verrucomicrobiota; class Verrucomicrobiia; order Opitutales; family Opitutaceae; genus Lacunisphaera. The sequence goes on along the minus strand of JANMVS010000273.1, from coordinate 495 downwards.
CCCGACCAATGCCCGACTCGGCCTGGGCGCAATTCGGCTCCCGATGCCTGACGAACCCGCCAGCCGCCGGGATTTTGCCGGTTTTTATCGCGCGACGGTGTCCCCGTTGCGGCGCTATCTCGCCCGGTTGCTCGGCAATCCGACCGAGGCCCAGGATGTGGCGCATGATGCCTACCTGCGGGTCTTCCCCAAGGTGGAGGATCAATCGGCGCTGAATCCCGAGGCCGTTCTCTACACCACGGCCCGTCGGCTCGCCTTCAACCAACTCAAGCGCCGCCGGATCGCCCCCTTCGCTCCGGTCGAAGCCCATCCTGAGGCCGTGGCGTCGCCCCTCCCCGGCGTCGCGCAACAGGTGATGGCGCGCCAGGAACTCCGCCAACTCGAACAGGCCATCGCGCAACTGCCCGCCGGCTGCCGCACGGTGCTGCTGCTGCGGAAAATCGAACTGCTCTCCCACCACGAAATCGCGCAACGGCTCGGCCTCGCGATCAGCAC
>JANMVS010000260.1:0-2841 GCA_031392885.1 Verrucomicrobiota bacterium | reverse complement strand
CCTACGCCGTCGGCAAATGGCACGTCACCCCGGGCAAGACGCCCGAGTCGATGACCCGGAAGCAAAACTGGCCGCTGCAACGCGGCTTCGACCGCTTCTACGGCACGATCAACGGCTCGGGCAGCTTCTGGGATCCAAATTCGCTCATCCGCGACAACCGCGAGATCACGATTGCGAACGATCCCGAATACCATCCCACCGGGTATTATTATACCGACGCCATCAGCGACCAGGCCACCCGCTTCATCCGCGAGCACGGAAGCGAGCACGCGACCGAGCCGTTTTTCATGTACGTGGCTTACACCGCGGCCCATTGGCCGATGCACGCCCGCGAGAGCGACATCGCCAGGTACCGCGGCCGCTACGACCGCGGCTACGGTCCCGTCGCCGCCGCCCGCTGGGCCAAGCAAAAGCAGCTCGGCGTGGCGCAAGCCGCCTGGGGCCTGCCGCCGCCGGCCGAAGACTGGTCGCAGGTGAAAAATCCCGCATTCGAGGCCCGCGGCATGGAAGTCTACGCCGCCATGGTCGAGGTCATGGACCAAGGCATCGGCCGCATCGTGGCCGAGTTGAAAGCGCGCGGGCAGCTCGACAACACCATCATCTGTTTCATGCAGGACAACGGCGGCTGCGCCGAGACCAATGGCCGCATCGGCGCCTTCCAGCCGCGCGCCGCGCGACCCTCCCTTGCTCCGTTGGATCCGGACACCGCGCAGTACGGCAACATGCCCACGCAGACCCGCGACGGCTGGCCCGTGCGCACCGGCGACGGGGTCATGCCCGGCCCCGCCGACACCTTCGTCGCCTACGGCCGTGGCTGGGCGAATGTCAGCAACACGCCCTTCCGCGAATACAAACACTGGGTGCACGAAGGCGGCATCTCCACCCCGCTCATTGTGCACTGGCCCGCCGGCATCCCCGCGGCACGCCGCGGCCAGCTTGAAAACCAACCCGGCCACTTCATCGACGTGATGGCAACGTGCCTGGACATTGCCGGGGCCAAATACCCCGCGCAGTTCAACGGCCACACCATCACGCCACAGGAAGGCAGCAGCCTCCGTCCGGCCCTCATGGGTGAAACCTTGCACCGGCCCCAGCCGATCTTCTGGGAACACGAGGGTAACCGCGCCGTCCGCGATGGGGCGTGGAAGCTCGTCTCCCAGTATCCCGGCGGTTGGGAACTTTACGACATGGCCGCCGACCGCACCGAGCAGCACAATCTCGCCGCGGCGCAACCGGCGCGCGTCCAGCAGATGGCCGCGCAATGGACCGCGTGGTCGCAGCACGTCGGCGTGGAGCCGTGGGCGGTGATCCAAGCCGCCGCCCCGCGGGCCGTGAACGGCAATTCCATGGCTAGGCTGCGCCCGCCGACCCCGTGATCCCTCCACACATCCATCCGCCTTTATCCGTTTTATCCATGGTAAAATCTCCGTGGTTAAAATGGACGGCTGAAATCAGGATTAATCCGCCAAGCCTCTCCCTTTCGTGTCGTTGCGCGTATTGTCGAGCCTGTCGCTTCGCTCGACACGCGGGCCACTCCCTCGCTCCCACTCACGCCCGCCGCACTTTGCGCAGCGTCTTCCCCGGATTCCACACGCCCTCGATCATCATGGCGTGTGCCTGGGCGGGCAGCCCGCGCTCGTTGCGCTCCAGCATGCTGATCACCGTGTCAATGCCCGTGGCCCCGATGAGGGCACCGTTCTGATAGATGCCGCTGATGGGATCGCCCAGCCGCGAGCAGGCGAGCGAGGCCAGCCCGAGATCTTGCGGCAGCTTCCAGCCGAGGGAGCGGAGGTGGCCTTGCACCTCCTTGGCCGAGGGAGTGATGAGCACATCCGGTTTCTCCCGCCGCAGCCAGCCGGCGAGCGGCGCGAGTTCATCCCATGATCTCAACAGCAACGAGGCCACGGGTTTCGTGCCAGGCAGCAAACTCTCTGCGACCAGCAAACCGCCGTTCCAGCGGCCCTGGAAACGCACGGGATGGGATTCGAGCAGCACCAAACCCGGCCGCCGGTAGCCCAGCTGCCAGCACTGCCGTATGACCTGGAGGCTGGAGAAAAAATGATCGTTGCCGACGGTGGTCACGGTCAGTGTCGGCAAGGGCACGCCCAGCCGCACGGCGGCAAAGTTCTCCCATTGGATTTCCGGAATGGCCGCCCCCACGGCCAGCGGGCCCAGCAGCAGTCCATGGATGCCGCGGGCCTGCAGCACCTGACTCAAGCGCGCCGCTGTCATGTTGTCCTGGTGCAGCCAGAATTCCTCGGCCCGGTAACCGCGCTCGGCCGCCCGTTCGATGGCGCCCGCCCGCATCTGTTGCACGGTTACGGCGGTCGCGGTCCGCCAGGCGGTCGGACTCTCGAGCCCATTGAGGAGGGCGATCACTGGTTTGTCCTGGTGCTCCCGTCCCTGGCGCCGGACGCGCATCAGCGCCGCCACGTACGGATTGGGCCGGTAGCCCAGCTGCTCGGCCACGGCCCGGATGCGTTCACGCGTGGCGACCGGGATCCGCGGATTGTTGGCCAGGCACATGGACACGGTGGCCTGCGTGACGCCCGCCTGCGCCGCGACGGTTTTCATGGTGATGTGTCCATTCATCAGCTGGTTAACCATATAAATAAGGCCGACCTTCCCATTGCAAGGAGATCGTCAATCTTTACCGGAACCCCCACCCCTCTGGCCGGTGTCGACGCTGCACCGGCGCCACCACGGCCCCAACCCGTTTAGCTAACCTACACCAACCCATGACATCCCAACTGCTCTGTTCCACCTCCCGACTGGTCGCCTCCGGGCTGCTCCTCGTGTCCGCTCCCCTTTTCGCCCAGACCGCCACCACCCCCGCCGCCA
>JANMVS010000251.1:0-5102 GCA_031392885.1 Verrucomicrobiota bacterium | reverse complement strand
GCTCGATCCGCCGTCCGTGCCGGAACTCCCCGCCAAGGAGTTGGGTTTCCACACCGGGATCAGGCAAACCGACAAACGGAATTCCTGACCCGTTTCCCGCTCGGTTAAATCCCGCAGCAGGAATCGATGGCACTGCGTCACGTCCTCGGCGCAGTGGCAGCAGAGCGTGCCGTTCCGCCAGTGCTCGCACGGCTTGCGCCCCGCGGCCCTGCCGTCATGTTCATGGCCATGAATTCTGCGGCTAAGAGTGTGTTCGCCTTCGGACTTTATCTCGTGGTGGTCGGGCTGGGACTGCTGGTCGCGCCCAATCCCTTTCTCGCCCCGCTCGGGTTTCCGCCGGTCGCAGACTCTTCGTGGCTCCGCGTCCTCGGCGTGCTCACCATTGTGATCGCCGCCTATTACCTGCTCGCCGGGCGGGCCGGGCTGACGGTGTTTTTCCGCTGGACCGTGTCCGTGCGCATCGGTGTTTTCTGCGCGCTGGGCGCGCTCGTGCTGCTGCAGCTGGCGCCGGCCCCGCTCGCCCTGCTCGGCACGGTCGACCTGGCCGCCGCGCTCTGGACCGCACTCGCGTTGCGTTCATCCCCCGTGCGCTGATACGGGAACCGACAGTCGAGGCTTGGGGAACCGTGGCACCGGGATCACGCAGGGGTTAATTGCCCTGCGGGGACGATCTTTTCCGTCCGGGCCCGGGCACTCCAGCGTTGACGGGCCGGTGAGTAACCGCGCTACAATGAGGTTGGGCACGGACCATTCAGGCTTCGTGCCCGTCGAACTCAATCCAACTCCCCCATGAAAAAATTCCTCCTCTCTCTGCTTGTCACCGCCTGCCTGCTTGGCGTAGGCGCAGCCCCGGCCGCTGATAGCGCCCCGAAGTCCATCGTCCACGTCGTCACGGTTGCCTGGAAGGCCGGCACCACGCCGGAACAGATCAAGGCCGCGCTCGACGGCGCCATGGCCCTGCCCGCCCAATACAAGGGCATCACCCATGTCTGGACCAAGACCCTCAAGGCCCAAGGCGACCGCAGCCACGTTATCGTCATGGAATTCACCGACGCAGAGGCGTTCAAGAACTACACCGACAGCGCCGCGCAGAAGGAATGGTACAAGGTTTACCTGCCCATTCGCGATCACAGCACGACATTTGACGCGACGAACTGAGCGTTCAACCGAACCTCGATTTTTCAGGGCCGCCTCCCGGCGGCCCTTTTTTATGCTCCCGCCAATGGCCCTGCGCGCGCCTCAATTATTGAGATCCTTGTCCTTCCAATACTTGGTGCCTTGCAGCGTCGCCTGCAGCGCAAGCCCGTTCTTGGTAATCTGGTAGATCTCGACCCCGGGAATCACCGTGGCCGCGCCCGCTATGGCCGCGCCCTTTTTTTCCGATTTTGCCGCGGCATCGACCTGGCCGCTGAAATCCCAGCCTTTCGCCACGAAGGCATCGAGCTTGGCCACGTCGCTAAAGACAAACACCGCCCGGAAATCCTTCACCCCGAGACCGAGGCCGAGGCCGGCCGATCCCATCTTCATGAATGTCTCCGTGTCCTTCAAGATCCCGCGCTTGACCACGATCCCGTGCCCGCCGGCAAAACTCGCGATCACAATGTTGAGCCCCACATTGGAAAATACCGCATAACCGACGGCTTTCTTCACCTTGGCCTTGGCGTCCGGGTGGAGTTGGTAGAGTTCCGTGAGGACGGTCTCGCGCATTTCACGAAACTCCGCTCGCTGGGTGTCCGCATCCGGTTTGGCGTAACCGGCGGGGCCGTTGAGGACAACGGCGAGCAGAAGGAAAACAATAGATAGGCGACGGGTGGAGGTTTTCATCGTAGGGCGAACAGCTTGGCTGGTTAAAGAGATATGCGATCCCGCTAGTTTGTCCAGTATGGGCGTGGCGTCATCACCGCCAGCTCGCCGCCCCAGGGAGGGCGCGAGCAGGGAGCTCAGCCGGTATCTTGCGAAATGCCGAGAAAACAAGGGTCGTGCCAGGGGTCAGCTGGTCCACGGAACGGGCAGACGATTCCGACAGCACCACGCCGTCGCCCTACTTTATCGGGGCCGGCGTGGCCTCCGTGACATAACGGATCACATAATAGGTCGCCGTCGTCTTGCCGGCATTTTTCATGCCGTGTTCGTCATGGGAGGCATAGAAAAAGATCGAACCGGGGCCGGCCCGCGCGGTGACCCCCTTGATGGTCACTGCCATGAGGCCCTCCTTCACCACGACCAACTCCTCGTCCGCGTGGTGATGGGGTGCGTGCGGTACCTCGCCGGGATTGAGCGTCGTCACGTGGCCCTCGAGATTTTTGCAGGTGATCGTGGGCGAGTTGATCAATTCGCGGCGTCCGCCGGTTTTGGTGGCTTTGCCGGGCAGCAGGGCCCAGTCCATCACCGTGGAGCCGAGCATACCCGGCAAACTGGCCACCGCCGCTCCTTCGGCGGGCGCGGAGTGGGTTGCCCCCGTTGTCAGGTTAAAGACCAGGTAAGTCGCGGGTTGGTCGCCGGCATTCGTCAGGTTGTGCAGATCATTTGACGCGAAGAAAAGGAATGAGCCCGGGCCGACGCGCTGCACCCGGCCGTTCACGAAGACATCGAGCGTGCCCGCCTGCAGGATGATGAATTCTTCCTGGGGATGGCGGTGCGGCGGATGCGATATTTGGCCGGGATTCAGCGTGCTGATGTGACACTCGAGCTTTTCGAGCGTCGCAGTTGGCAGGTTGACGACATCCCGGCGCACGCCCACGCCGGTGGGCATGACCTTGAAATCCTCCCACTTGAAAACGGTGGAGCCAAGCCTGGCCGGAGCGACCGGACCTTCGGCTGGCAAGACGGGCGCAGTATAAAACAAAGCGGCGAGCAGCAGGAGCAATCGCCGGCCGGATGGAAGTGTTTTCATGGAATTAAGGGGAGCCTTCAATTTTATTTTTCATCCCAAGTGAACCGTGAATCCGTTGGGGGGGGACGGTCTCCGACCGTCCGCGGCCCGTCGGGAGACGGGCCCTCCGAAAACAGCCGGCTGGATTCGCTTCGCATAGACTGATCGGCTTCATGAGTTATGAGGGCACTTCTTAATCATCTTGGTTTGGCCGGCAAAATGAATGGCCGGCCGTTCACCACCACATTATTCATAACGAGGTTTTCGACCTGACCGACCGTAAATGTTTCGTCCTTCAGCTTTAGATCAATGTTTTCCAGGGTGATGTCGCGCAGGAGGTCGCCCGGATTGCCCTGCAGCGTGCCGAGAGTACGGTAAGTGCCAGTGATGTTGCGCAGCGTGATATTGTTCACCGTCCGCGCCGGGGCGGACCGGCCCTGCAGATCGAAAAACTGCGTCCACGGAGCGACGTTCAAAAGCCGGCCGGCACCGGCGAGCCGGATGCCATCCAGGGTGATATCCTCGTAGTGCTGCGGCGTATCGGGCCGGAGCTTCAAGGTGAGCACGGTCGCGCGGCCCGACATGAGGCAGTTCCGCACCGTCACATGACGGACGACGGTCGCCTCGCTCCCGCAGGTGATCAGGCCGTTGCCGTCACCGATCTCACAGTCCTCCACCAGAATATTTTCGACCGGCGGGCTGGCAGCGTCCTGCTCAGCCCGCGGACCCTTGCTGCCCTTGAGCGCGATGTTATCGTCATTGGTCGAGATGTAGCACCGGCGGATGGTCACGTTCTGCGAGCTGTCAATATCGATCCCGTCGGTGCTGGGACCGCGCAAGCCGTCGACGGCGCTGGGAATCGTGATACGCAGGTTCTCCAGGACGACATCGCGGCAGCGGTAAAGATGCAGGTTCCAGAATCCGGAGTCCTGCAAGGCCAACCCCTCGACCCGCACATCCACACAGCGATCGATGAACAGCAGGCGCGGCCGCTCCACCTCAAGGTTCGTGCACTTGGGGTTTTCGTTCCGCCGCTGCCAGAAGGCGCGCCAGAAGACTGGGCCGCTGCCATCCAGGCGGCCCGGGCCGCTGATGCGGACTTTCTCCAGACCCTGGGCGTTCACGAGGGCCATGCGCCACGGTTCAAAGTGTCCCTCGATCCGCGTCAGGCGTTTCGGATAGTCCTCGATATGCTCCGAGCCCTTCAGCACCGCGCCCTGGTCCAGCTGCAGGCTGACCCCGGGTTTCAGGAAGATGGAACCGCACCGAAAAATGCCGGACGGAATCTTGACCGTGCCGCCGCCCTGACCCGCCGCCGCGTCGATCGCCGTCTGAATCGCCGCCGTGTTCAATGCCGCGCCCCCGGCGACCGCCCCGTAGTCGACAATGGAAAAGGTCTGCTCCGCCAACAGGGTGGAACTCAGCGCCGCAGATACGAGCACAGCGCGGCAAAGAATACTGCGGGGCCATTGGGACATGGGCGTGATTCTGATTAGCCGGGGCTTCTCCCAAAGGAAAGTCCGCAAGTTTGCATTCGTGATTTCAAGTTCCGGCCCTTTCCTCCCCGCATGCGCCGCACCTCCCTGACCGCCGTTTTGCTCCTCGCCCCCTGCGCCCTGCTCTTTGCTGCTTCCCCGGCCGACTTCCTGCCGCCCTCCTCGCCAACAGCCGGCCGACTTTGCTCGCGCAGGCGGGCATTCACGCCGGCGAGATCGACGGCCAGGCCGCCGGACACATTCCTGGCCTGTTGCTCAATGCCGTGGACGATCGCGATCTGACCAAGGGCCTGGTTTTCGGCACCTCCATGCCGCGTTTTTCCGCCGGCTACGGCGATCTCCGGCATATTCCGTCCGTGCTCGTCGAGAATCATTCGCTCAAGCCCTACCCCCAGCGCGTCCTCGGCACCTATGTTCTCCTTGAGGCTTCGCTGCAGGCCCTCGCCGCCCATGGCGGGAAAAATGCTCGCCGGGGATCCCAAGCTGAAGGCCGAATTCGAGGCCAAGCTCGCCGCCGATCCGAAATTCGCGGCCGACCCGACGGCCCGGCTCACCTGGTTCTACGCGCGCAGCAAATTCTACGACGAGCGTTATCTGCTGTATCCCGTCGGCATCGAGCGGTGAAAGGGATGCAGGCGAAAGGGCGTGGCCCCTCGGACTTGCGACTATTGAGACCGGCCCGTTGATCCGCCGCCGGGAATTCAATGGCAGGGCGAGTCCTCCGGACGAGCCGC
>JANMVS010000249.1:0-1995 GCA_031392885.1 Verrucomicrobiota bacterium | reverse complement strand
GCTGAAGCGGGCTGGGTCGCCGTGGAGCTCGCCCCGGTGAAGCCGCTGCCCCAGCCCGTCACCCTCGCGCAGGTCAAGGCCGACGCCAGCCTCAAGGCCATCGAGCTGGTGCGACAAAGCCGGCTCTCCGTCTCGCCCCTCCGGCCGGCGGAGTTCGCCCGCATTAAAAAACTCGGCGGGGCGTGACCCGGGCAAGACCGCACCGGCCTGGGTGCTGATCCGGACTCATGCAATAAGAGGTCACCACGAAAAACACAAAAGGAATACCTTCAGAGGGAATTCTGAACCCTTCCGGACTTCACGGTTCAGTGCCACCACTCCTTCCCTCGTTTTTTCCCAACTTCATCATTTCGTGCCTGCCAGCCATCAGGTCCGGCGTAGCCTTGGCGAAGTCGGAAGCCTTGGCGTCGGTTGGTGTTTCGTGTTTTTCGTGGTGAAATTCATCTGCATTGTTCCGGCGGAATCCCCCGCGCCGCGGGCTCGACAATCCGCCGCGAGGCGTTTTCGTTAAGGGGCGTGTCCGACCAAATCACCATTCTCGCCCCCGGCCTCCTCGGCGCCTCCGTCGCGCAGGCGGTTCGACATTTCCGGGCGGCGCGGCATATCACCCTCTGGGCCCGCCGGCCGGAGACGCGCCTGCAGCTCAAGGGCCAGCCTTGGTGCGACCGCGTCGTCGACACGCCCGCCGAGGCGGTGCGGGGTGCCCAGCTGGTGGTCATCTGCACCCCCGTCGACCAGATCCTGCCCCTGCTCGCGCAAATCGCCCCGCACCTTGGCGCCGGCGCTCTTGTGACTGATGTCGGCAGCGTCAAGGGCGAGATCAGTCGGCAGGGCCACACGACGCTGGCCCCGCAGGCTCACTTTGTCGGCTCGCACCCGATGGCTGGCTCGGAAAAGACCGGCTGGGAGCACGCGCGGGCCGACCTCTTTTCGCGCCGCACAGTGTTTATCACCCCCTTACCGGAAACGGATCCGTCGGCGACGGCCCGCATCGCCGCCTTCTGGACGCTGCTCGGCGCCGACGTCGCCACGGTCGAGCCCGATACGCACGATGAGATTGTCGCCCACATCAGCCACCTGCCGCAAGTGCTCGCCTCCACCCTGTGCGCCGCCCTCCACCGCCGCGATCCGAAGTGGCGCAACTATTCCGGAGGCGGGCTGCGTGACACCACGCGCATCGCCGGCAGCGACCCGAAACTCTGGAAGACCATCCTCGAGCAAAATCGGGATGAGGTACTCCGCGCGGTGCGTCACTATCAGGAAGAGTTGCACGGCCTCGAACGCGCGCTCGCCAACCGTGACTGGTTCGAGGTGCAGGCCATTCTCGAACGCGGCAAGGGGTACCGCGACCAGTTCAGACCTAATCCGTAACCCGTAGCGGCGCGCGCTGAGCGCCGTCCGGCGGTCGCAGACCGCCGCTACAATGAATCCCCTGCCCCCCCTGCTCCCGATCACCCCCTTCACCCGCCCGGTGCGCGGACGCGTCACCTTGCCGGGCTCGAAGAGCATTACCAACCGCGCACTGATTTTGGCCGCCCTCGGCCGGACGACCCTCACGCTGCGCGGAGCGCTCTTCAGTCGCGACACGCGCATCATGGTGGCAGCGTTGCAAGCCTTGGGCTTCGCCGTGCAAACCGACGAGGCCACGCTGACGATCACGCTCACCGGCCGCGGCGGCGAAATTCCCGCCCGCGAAGCGAAACTCGCCGTGGGCAACGCCGGGACCGCCGCGCGTTTCCTCCCAGCGTTCGTCTGCCTGCGGCCGGACGGCTGTTACCATTTCGACGGCGACGAGGCGATGCGGCGCCGGCCCATCGCTACTCTGCTCGAGGCGCTGGAGGCCCAGGGTGCGACGGCCTCCGCGCGCCACTTCCCTTTCACCCTGACCACCGCCGGACTGCGGGGTGGCACAGTGGCATTGGACGCCACGGAAAGCTCCCAATTGCTTTCCGCGCTCCTGATGGTCGCGCCCCACGCGCGCACCCCGCTGACGGT
>JANMVS010000211.1:0-5273 GCA_031392885.1 Verrucomicrobiota bacterium | reverse complement strand
CTGCCTGCTCGGCTCGGCCACGCCGTCGCTCGAGTCCTTCGCGAATGTCCGCGCGGGCAAATATCAACTCAACACCCTGACCAGGCGGGTGGATGACAAAAAGCTGCCTGACATCCACGTGGTCGACATGCGCATCGAGGTCGTGCGCCAACGCGGGCTGGTGACGCTTTCCCGCCTGCTCGTGGACCACATGCACCAACGCTTTGAGCGCAAGGAGCAGATCATTCTCTTCATCAACCGCCGCGGTTATTCATCCAGCATGCAGTGCCGGAAGTGCGGCCACGTGGAGCAATGCCCGCATTGCAGTGTGGCCATGACCTACCACCGGGCGGACGAAACGCTGAAGTGTCATCTGTGCGGTCACGCCCGCGGGGCGCCCGCGGTGTGCCCGGCGTGCGCCGCGCCCGACATCCGCTGGCGCGGACTCGGCACGCAGCGGGTCGAGGAAGCGGTGCGCCGCGTCCTGCCGCGGGCGCGCTTGGAGCGGATGGACGCGGACACCATGGCGAAAAAGCATTTGTTCCGGCAGATTCTGGGTGATTTTCGCGCCGGCAAGATCGACGTGCTGATTGGCACGCAGATGATCGGCAAGGGGCTGGATTTTCCCAACGTCACGCTGGTCGGCCTCGTGGATGCCGACCTCTCGATGCACGTGCCGGACTTCCGGGCGAACGAGCGCACCTTCCAACTGTTGGTCCAGGTGGCGGGCCGGGCCGGGCGGGGCGACCGGGCGGGCGAGGTCGTGGTCCAGTCGTTCACGCCGAAGTCCGACGCGATCCAGTTTGCGCGGCACGCCGATTTCAACGGTTTTGCCGAGGTCGAACTGGCGATGCGGAAAAAATTCAATTATCCGCCGTATCGGCATCTGATTCACCACCTCTTCCGCGGGCGGAACCCGGAGAAGATTAAATTCTTTGCCGAGCACTGGGTGAAGCAGGTCGGGCAGGCGCTGGGCGGCGGGGTGGAAATCCGCGGCCCGACCCCGGCTCCGATCGAGAAGGTGAAGGACGAATATCGCTATCAGGTCTGGTATTTCTGCGCGCGCGCCACCCTGGTGGTGCCGGTACTCGTGCGCCTGCAGGGCCAAGTGAAATGGCCGGCCGACGTCACGCAGGTGCTCGATGTCGATCCGATGAGCCTGGTGTAGCTCGGGGCCTGGCCCGCCGACGAGCGGCGGCCCTACCGCCAATGGCCGTGCCATCCGAAGCCCGCAGAGCGCAGGCTGGCGGAAGGGGAGGGATTCGAACCCCCGGAACCTTGCGGTTCAGCGGTTTTCAAGACCGCCGCGATAGACCACTCTGCCACCCTTCCATCCTGCGCCGGGCCTGCGCATGGCAGGCCGGCCCGCACCGTTGCGAGGATTTTGGACGGTAGCGTTGGCAATTTCCCCAGCGTGTCGAGTCTGCAAGCTCCGGGACTCAAGACGGGCAGGCTGCCACGGCGCCCGTAACGCTGCAGGTGGTCGAACCAACTGAATTTTGGCGGTCCGGTGGGCGCTGAAAACCGTTGGATTTGCCCTAAAAGTGTCGGGATTCTTTACATTAGCGCGTTTGGGAGTTGAGTGACATTCCGGGGTAGATAATTAAGAAAATCGTGAGTATATGCATACAATTATAATAAGCTTAATTGTTGATTTATGGCCTCGTTATTGCTTCCGGATGCGCACTATAACTACGCTTTATTGGTGCGGCATGGGCCATACTTCTGCTGATTTCCTACTCTCGAAAATTCCCTAAAAAAATCACTGACATGAAAAATATCCACGCGATTTCTCTCGTCAAAATGGCCCTGGGCGCGGCCGTTCTCGCCGTCGCGACCTTGTCGACGCAGGCCGATCAGTTTGATTTCTATAAGCTCGGCCATAATAACGCCACCGACTTCAAGCCTGATGGGACTCTTAATACTCTCGGAGGATATTGGAACTCAACTGGTGGAGATCTGACCAGCTCGGACGTTGATCTCAGTATATTCAACGGCAACCTCCGATACACCGTCGGCTCGCTTACGGCAACGGCGACTGCCACCTATAACAACGCCATTGCGGCCGTGGTGCAAGACCACGAGAGCGGTTGGAATACAGCAAATGGGATTGGTGCCGGCTTGGGCGTTTATCACAAACTCGATAACAGTGATGACAACATCACGACGGGTGAAACTCTCACGATCTCCTTTAATCATGTCGTCAATCTGACATCGATCGGCCTGAGCACCGATGGACATCATTTCGGTGGGTGGACTCAGGGCGAAACCTTCTTGCTTGATGGTGTTTCAACGAGTCTGGCCCACCCGATCACACTGAACAAGACTGGGAGTATATTCACCTTTGCTTTTGGTGGAACGAATCATCCTACATCTGCACAGTTTTACCTGGCTTCCATGACCGTGTCCCGCGTGCCGGAAGGTGGCCTGACCCTCGCGTTGCTCGGCGGTGCCCTCGCCGGCCTCGTGCTGCTGCGCCGCCGCTTCGTGCGCTAAGCACTTAGCTCCATCGTCCTCCAGCCTCGCCCGAAACGGCGGGGCTTTTTGTTGGGGGCAGTGAGTGCGGGGACAGACGGAAAAAACTCAGCCGGGAAAATTCAGTCAGAATTTGCCTCGGATAACGCGGATAATGCGGATCAAACCCACATGCGCGGAGGCCTGTGGCTACATGGAGCGCCTGCGGCGCCGGGGGACGTGGCGGCAGGCGTTACTGCCTGCCAGTTTGGGCCGGTTTGTGCGCTATGGTTTTCCCTCTGCGTTCTTCGCGCTCTCCGCGTTTTACCTGCTGATTCAAAATTACTTCACCCATCATCCGGCGGATGACGCTGCGCGTGGGGACCCATCGCGTGGAGACTCGAAAAACTGTAAGATATCCCGACAAGGTGTCGCCTTTCCTTACATCGCTGAACACGAGCAGAGCAAGCGGCGCGTGGTAGCGAGTCTCACGTTGTATTCCATAAGTGCCATACCTCCAGGTTCCTAGACGCGATACGTCCTGGAAGCACAAATAGCCTCATGCTTATAGCTTCTGCTGGGATAAGAGATAATTAGATAATTTCATGATAAGGCATCGCGGTAAAGAATTCGCTTTAAATCAAGCGCTAGTCACAGCCTTGCAGTGATTAGCGAATGAATGAGTCCGGTTTTATTTCGCAAAATTGCCTTCGGAAATTCGGAAATGTGTAAGACATCCTTACGGAAAAGGGCTATCGATCGCGACCGAACTCATTAAAGGACCGCAAGATATGCGGAGTGTCGAGGAAATTCACCGCAAGAGGTTCTGCGAGAGCAGCAGAGTCGTCAGCGAACTTTCATGGCACGTGCTTTGCATAGGCTATCACAGAAATAAAATCCGTTACTCAAAATCCTTATCATTATGAAGTCATTAAACAAAACCATCAGCACTTTGGTTGTCGGAGCAATACTCGCATTGCTTCACTCCGGATTTGCTGCCAACGCACAGGCTTCCACTGTCACGTTTAAGGGAGGAGACATTGTTGCCAATGCTTCTCCTCTCATTAATAATAATCTGACCTGGGCAGCGGATCGATCCACGCCAATAATTGGAGACGGACGCGTCGATTTTGCCGTGGGGCAATCGATCGGCACCTATACACGCCCGGATACTATTGTTGTTCCGGCGAGATTCAACCAGTGGCTTAGCAGTCTTGTTGGTGATGGGCTAGGAATTTCCCAGTTCAACCTGTGGCTGCAGGATGGGAATTCGAACCAAGCCGCGCTTTGGGGCGAAACGATTGCGCTTTCGGACCCCTACTCCTCGGCCATTACCCCGTTCGCATCGAGTGGATGGACTGCATCTGTCTATACACTCACGGATGCGGATGGGTGGGGCCCGACTTGGACAGGACGTAAGCTCATCACTTACACTGCGAATGACCTCTCGAACTATCTCAAGCCTGGCACGACCGCTGAGTTTGGCTTCACGGCAGACATCATGGGAAACAATGGGGCAACCGGGCCTGACTACCAGATGTGGGTGGGCGCTGGGGGCGCGAACAGCGATACTGGGATAAATCAAATTGTGACTCGGGACGGAGCCACTTATTTCCAGCGCGCGATCAACGCTCACGTCCCAGATAACGGCGCGACCTTAGCCTTGCTCGGCGTTGCCTTCATGGGCCTCGCCGCACTGCGCCGTCGGTTCGTGCGCTAAGAAATTAGTTCCATCGTCCTCCAGCCTCGCCCGAAACGGCGGGGCTTTTTGTTGGGTGACGCGCGCTCTGGGCTAAACGGAAGAAACTCAGCCGGAACAATTCAGTCGGAGTTTCCCGCGAATGACGCGTGATACGCGCGGATCAATCCCACATGCGCGGAGGCCTGTGGCTACACGGAGTGCATGCCGTGCTGCGGAGCAGGTAGGGCGAGTCCTCCGGATGGGCCGTTTGGACGTGCGGCACGTCGGGGACGAATCGCCCTACCAATTTATGCCCGGTTGTCATACAAAACGCCCACTGCTTTTACCCGAAGGGCGCAAAACACGCTTTCATCGGGGCGCGAGACATGCAGCATCCCCCTCATGCGCATGACGCGGCAAACTGCCTACCGGTTGGGATCCGATCTGACGCCATGAAATTGTATTTCATGGGAATCGGCGGCACCGCGATGGGCAACGCGGCGTTGCTCGCACGCGCGGCCGGACATGAGGTGCTCGGTGCGGACACCAACGTCTACCCGCCGATGAGCACCGTCCTCGCCGCCGCCGGGATCGTGGCGCATGAGGGCTACGACCCGGTGCGGCTGGCGAGCCTGGCGCCCGACCTCGTGGTCATTGGCAATGCCATGTCGCGCGGCAACCCCGAGGTGGAGTGGCTCCTTGATACGCGCGCCCTGGTGTTCACCTCGCTACCGGCGTTGCTGGCGGACTTCGTGCTCAAGGGCCGGCAGAACATCGTCATCGCCGGCACGCACGGGAAGACGACCACGACCGCGCTGACGGCGTTTCTGCTCCGTGCGAACGGCCGTGATCCGGGCTTCCTCATCGGCGGCGTGCCGCTCGATCCGCCCGTGGGCCATCACCTGGGCGCGCGGGAGGACCCGTTTGTCATCGAGGGCGACGAATACGACAGCGCCTTCTTCGACAAGCGCAGCAAGTTCATCCACTACGCCCCGCACATCGCAGTGCTCAACAACCTCGAGTTCGACCATGCCGACATCTTTCGCGACCTGCAGGATGTGCAGCGGACGTTTTTGCACCTGACCCGCCTCGTGCCGCGCACCGGCTGGATCGTGCTGAACGGGGACGATGATAATTTTCGCGCCCTCGGCGCCCTCGG
>JANMVS010000201.1:0-2009 GCA_031392885.1 Verrucomicrobiota bacterium | reverse complement strand
TCCGGAGGCCGCGCTCCACCTATAGTTTCACCCGATCCTTGAGAGCTTTAGCCAAAACGGCCTTCGCCTCCGCCAAATCAGCGCCGGCCAATTCCAGGCGCGGGGCCCGGACGAACGGCGTACCCCGGCCCACCTCGGCCTGCACCCACTTGATGAGCTGGACGAATTTCGGCACGGTATCGAGTCGCAGCAGCGGCAGGAACCACTCGTAGAGCGCCGCCGCCCGGGCCTTGTCGCCGCGGCTGGCGTAGTCGAAGAGCGCAACCGATTCGGCGGGGAAGGCGTTCCCCAGGCCGGCGATCCAGCCCACCGCGCCGGCGTAGACGCCCTCCACGATGGCGTCGTCCATCCCGACCAGAATATCCAACCGGCGGCCAACGACCGCCTTGATCGCCGTGATGCGCCGCACATCACCGCTGGATTCCTTGACGGCATGCAAATTCGGATGAGCCGCGGCCAGCTCGGCGATCTGTTCCGGCCGGAAGTCGGTTTTGTAGGCGATCGGATTGATGTAGAGCAGGCACGAGAGTTTGGTCGCCCCGATCACGCCACTGACGTGCGCCTTCATCTCGCGCCAGTCGCTCGAATAAACATAGGGCGGCAGCACCATCAGGCCCGCGGCGCCGGCCTGCGCCGCCGCCTGGGCCAGGGCCACCCCCTCGGTCGTGCTCTGGGACGCAATGCCCAGCACCACGGGCGCGCGCCCCCCGACGGCCTCCACGCAGGTGTGTACGATGGCGATTTTCTCCGCGAAGCTCAGCGTGGCGGCCTCGCCGAGCGAGCCGCCGGCCACAATGCCGGTGCAGCCGCTGTCGATCATCCACCGGCAATGCTTCGCGAGCGCGGCATGATCGACGGTCAGGTCGGCCTTGAGATTGGTCGTGATGGCGGGAATGACACCTTTCCAGTTCATGGGGATGAGATTTTGGCGGGCCCGTCTCCCGACGGGCCGCGGTCCGTCAGGAGACGGACCCTCCAGATTGATTAAGCATACCGGTTCGGGTTGAGCAGAGCGAGATTAACGGATGGTTTGCGCCCCGCCAGAATTTCCGCGACGAGCAGGCCGCTGATCGGGGCCATGGTCAGACCGAGCATGGCGTGGCCGCACGCGGCCGTCAGATTGTTGTAGCGGTTAAATCGTCCGAGGTAGGGCAACCCATCGGGCGAAACCGGGCGCAGACCATGCCAGGGCTTGATCCCCGCGAAATCAGACTCGTTGAATTCGGGAAAATAGTGCGGCACAGAATCGATGATCTGCCGCACCCGCTCGGGGCGGATCTCGTGATTGATCCCACTCAACTCCATCGTACCGCCAAAACGCAGGGTCTCACCCATGGGGGTAACCGCAATCCGGCGCTCAGTGAAAATAAGCGACTTGGTCAGCTGGAAGCGCGGTTTCGGCAGCGTGAGGCTGTAGCCCTTGCCCGCCTGCATCGGCAGACGGAGGCCCAGTCCGGTGAGCATTGCCGGTGACCATGAGCCGCCGGCGAGGACGAATTCATCGGCGAGCAGGTCGCCGGCGGTGGTTTGCACGGCGGCGAGGCGGGAGCCTGCGGCCCGCCAGCCAAAAACCGTCGTGTTCCATTGGAAGTGAACCCCCATTTCCTTCAGCACGCCCGTCAGGGACTGGGCAAAACGCGCCGGAGTCAGGTGAGCATCGATCGGGAAATAGACGGATCCAGCGATGTCGAGTCTGGTCCCGGGCTCAAGCGCGGCGGTCTGGCGGGCATCGAGCACCTGGGCCTCGATGCCCAGGTCACGGGCAATCCGGGCGAGCCCGTGCGCCTCATGATCGAGCCCTTCCTGGGTTTTGCAGAGATTGAGCAGTCCTTCCTTCTTCAGCTCAAAAGCCTGGCCCGTGATATCGTCGAATTCCTCGAAAAGAGCACGACTGGCAAGGCAAAGATCGCGCAGGAGTGGGGCGGCGCGACCCACCTGACGGCGATTGCACGCGCGCCAAAACAACCAGCTCCAGCGCATCAGGTCGCTGTCCAGCCGCGGCTTGATGT
>JANMVS010000200.1:0-4387 GCA_031392885.1 Verrucomicrobiota bacterium | reverse complement strand
GTTGGGGCGCAGCGGCCAGGCTGACGAGCTGCGAGGCTAGGTCCTGAATCTCGTAATCGCCGTTCTGAAATTCAGGCGTGCGGTACAGGTCGGTGATCCCGGTGTAACGCAGCGCATCGGGCGATTGCGGGGCGGGGAAGAAGTGGCTGAGCTTTTTGGCGAGGGCGACGCCGGTGCCCGCCTTGGTGCGGATCCACAGGGCCGGCTCGCGCTGCCACTGGAGCAGCATAGCCGCCGGGATCACATCCATTTCCGTTTGCAGCCAGTCCGGCACGGCGCGGGCGGCGAGGGTCTCGGGCTTGAAGCTCGTGGGATTTTTATCGAATCGCGCCTGCAACTCGAGGGCGGCGGCCAGCTGGGTTTGCGGGGAATCCTTTTCGTGCAGCCAGCGCCACCAGCGATAATAGGCGAACACGGCCCGGCTGATGCCGCGGCGCTCGCCCGGTGCCGTGTAGT
Organism: Verrucomicrobiota bacterium; assembly: GCA_031392885.1. Classification (GTDB taxonomy): domain Bacteria; phylum Verrucomicrobiota; class Verrucomicrobiia; order Opitutales; family Opitutaceae; genus Lacunisphaera. The sequence continues at coordinate 3,931 of JANMVS010000200.1, read as the reverse complement.
GGCGGTGCTGCGTGAGCGACTCGCGCAAGGCCTGGTCGGCGGGCGTGCCGGCTTGCACCAGTTTCAGGACGCGGGCGGCATTGTTGATGATGGAAGAATCAGACATGAGAAACCACGGAATACACAGAACACACCGAAGAAGGAATTTTAACCACTAATCCACACTAATGAGACACTAATCAGAGAAGATCCGCTTTGGTCTAGCCGGTTTATATTAGTGATCCATGAGTGTGGATTAGTGGTTAAAAGAGTTTGGTTCGAATCCGGTTTCTCCCCGTGTTCGGTGGTTAACCCCGTTTCGACCAGCGGCGCGATTCCTTGATTTCGGGGCGGCGGGCCTCGACCTGCGTGCCGGCGACCGCGGGGTGCGCGCGCATTTCCTGAAAGGTGGACGCGGCGACCCGCCAATTCAGGCTGCCGGGCGCCTCGGCAATCGGGGTGGCCCGACCTTCGAAAACGAAACCAAACTTGACGCGGGTATCGCCGCCGGCCGCCGTGATGGCCGCGCGGAGGTTTTGCAGAAATTCGGACAGTGCCGGGTGCTCCGGGTGGAGCAGCCAGGTGACTTCGCGGATCGCCCCGGGCAGGTAGGCGTCGAGGGCATAGCATTCCTTCACGTTCAACCGGGCGCCGTCGTCGCCCCGCATGACGTTGCCGAGAATCACCACGGGTTGATTCTCCGCGAGGTTCTTGCCGTAGTTCTCATAGGCCTCGGCATACATGTTCACCGCGAGGGTGGCGCGCTTGGTGGCAAGATTGAAGAAGGCCCAGGGGCGGTTGTCCTTGCGCGAAAGTTTCTTGGTAATACCCGAAGCAATGCCGCACATCCGGAATTCCACCCGGTCCCCCTCCGCCAACACCTGCGCCTCGGTGTGAGTGGTCAGCGCCTCGGCGAGTCCGAGGTAGGCGTTCATCGGGTGGCCCGAGATGTAGAAACCGAGCAGTTCTTTCTCAAACTGCAGGCGGTTCGCGGCGGTGAGCCGGCGCTCGCCGGCCGGAGCGATTTTCGATTTTGGATTCCCGATTTTGGATTGGCCCAGATCGAACATCCCGTGGTGATCGTGGCCGTTGGGGGTGGCGGCTGCCGCCAGCACCGGGGCCCGGCGGGTGTGGCGGAGCAGTTCGGCAAATTCCTTGGCCAGCGTGGCGCGGTCGGGCAGGGGCGCGCCGCCGGAGGTGGCGCCGAGATCGAAGAGCATCGTTTCAGCCGGTTCCTCGACCTTGACCGCCCCGGGCGTTTCCTTGCGGAGCGCGGGATAGGTTCGCTGCAACTCCCCGAGGGCCGCCAGCACGTCGTCGATCGAGGCGAAAAGTTCCTCGCGGGGCGCTCCGCTGAAATCGAAGGCGCCGGTGGCGGTGAGGTTCTCGAGGACGCGTTTGTTGATGGCGCGGGAGTCAGCGCGGAGGATGAAGTCGGCGAAGTCCCGGTAGGGGCCATGGGCCTCCCGTTCGGCGAGGATTTTTTGCGCAGCCTGTTCGCCGACGCCCTTGATGCCGGCCAGCCCAAACCGGATGCTTCCGGTTTGGCTGGATGAGAGTTGAGCGTTGAGGGTTGAGGGTACCGGGGTCTGGGCCTTGGTCTGGCGCTCACCGCTCAACCCTGGACGCTCAACTTTCCCGGCCAGCGGCGTAAAGTTCTCCCGGGATTCGTTGACATCCGGCCCCAGCACTTGGAGGCCCATCGCCTCGCACTCGGCCACGAAGTGCGCGACCTTTTCCGCATTGCCGAGCTCGGCGCTGAGCATGGCGGCCATGAACTCGACCGGGTAGTTGGCCTTCAGGTAACCGGTCTGGTAGCTCAGCACGGCATAGGCCGCCGAGTGGGATTTATTAAAACCGTAGCCCGCAAACTTGTTGAGAATGTCAAAGATCGAGTGGGCGGTTTTCTCGTCGATGTTGTTCACGCGTTTGGCGCCGGCGACGAAGTTGGCCCGCTCTTGCGCCATGGCGTCGGCGTCCTTCTTGCCCATGGCGCGGCGGAGCATGTCGGCACCGCCGAGCGTATAGCCGGCGATGATCTTGGCGGCCTCCATGACCTGCTCCTGGTAGACCATCACGCCGTAGGTCTCGCGGCAGACTTCCTCCAGCAGCTTGTGCGGATAGGTGACGGTGCTGGGCTCCTTTTTGCCGCGAATATAATCAGGGATCCATTCCATCGGGCCGGGTCGGTACAGGGCGATGAGCGCGACGATCTCGTCGATCGAGGAGAGGCCGATCTGCCGGCAGAGGTTCTGCATGCCGCCGGACTCCAGCTGGAACACCCCGGTGGTGTGGCCGGAGTTGAGCAGGGCGTAGGTCTTGGCATCGTCGAAGCCGATGGCCTCAAGGTCGAATTTCGGGTCGGCGGTGCGCCGGACGTTTTCCACGGCGTCGGCGAGAACGGTGAGCGTCTTCAGGCCGAGAAAATCCATCTTCAGCAGGCCGAGCTGGCCGACGGCATTCATGTCGTACTGCACCGTGACATCGCCCTCCTGCAGGGTGAGTGGGACGAATTCCTCGAGCGGCCGGTCGGTGATGATGATGCCGGCGGCGTGTTTGCCGGTGTTGCGGACCATACCCTCGAGCACGAGGGCCTGATCGATGATCTTCTTCGCGACCGGATTGGAGGTGAATTCGTTGCGCAGCTCGGCGGATTTCTCGAGCGCGGTCAGCAGATCGATGTTGAGCTCGTCGGGGATCATCTTCGCCAGGCGATCGGCCTCGGCGTAGGGCAGGTCGTGCACGCGGGAGACGTCGCGGATGACCATTTTGGCGCCGAGGGTGCCGTAGGTGATGATGTGGGCGACGCAGTCGTTGCCGTATTTCTGGCGGACGTAGTCGATGACCTCGCTGCGGCGGCGCATGCAGAAGTCGATGTCGAAGTCCGGCGGCGACACACGTTCGGGATTCAGGAAGCGTTCGAAGAGCAGCTTGAAGCGGAGCGGGTCGAGATTGGTGATGCCCAGCAGGTAGGCGACGATGCAACCCGCGCCCGAGCCGCGACCGGGGCCGACGGGAATGCCCTGTCGGCGCGCCCAGTCGATGAAGTCCCAGACGAAGAGGAAATAGTCGATAAAACCCGTCTTGCCGATGATCGACAATTCGAAGTCGAGGCGCTCGACGAGGGTCTGGCCCAAGGCCGGGTCGGCGGCTTTTTCCGGCTGGCGGTAGTCGACCCCGTAACGTTTTTTGAGGCCCGTGAGGCAAAGCTCCTGCAGATAGCCGGCGCGATCGGTCTTCACCTCGGGCGGCAGCGGGTATTTCGGGTAGCGCTCCGAGCCCTTGGGGAAGGGGATGGTGAGATCGCACATCTCGGCGACGAGCTGGGTATTCCGCACGGCGTCGGGCACCTCGGCGAAAAGTTTCCCCATCTCTTCGTGCGATTTGAGATAAAATTGCGTGCCGCTGAACTTCATGCGGTCCGTCTCGGCGATCTTGGCGCCGGTCTGGATGCACAGCAGCGCATCGTGCGGACCGGCGTCGGCGTGGTTGACGTAGTGAACGTCGTTCGAGCAGATGACCTTCAGGCCGAATTCCTCGCCGAGCTTGAGCAGGCCGGGAATGATTTTGCGTTGTTCCGGGATGCCGTGGTCCTGGATCTCCACGAAATAATTTTCCCGGCCGAAGATTTCCACGAAGCGGCCGCAGGCCTGCCGGGCCTCCGCGAAGCGGTCGTACAGCAGATGTTGCGGGACGAGCGAGGCGAGGCAGCCCGTGAAGCCGATGAGGCCTTGGGCGTGGCGCGCGAGGGTGTCGAGGTCGGTGCGGGGCTTGTAGTAAAAACCCTTGAGGTGCGCGTCGGAGACCAGCTTGAGGAGATTTTGATAACCGGTGAGGTCGCGCGCCAGCAGGCCGAGGTGGAAGATGCTCTTGCCCTCATCGGAGCGGCCCAGGCGTTCCAGGCGGGAACCGGCGGCAAGGTAAAGTTCGCAGCCGACAAGCGGCTTGATGC
>JANMVS010000176.1:0-10609 GCA_031392885.1 Verrucomicrobiota bacterium | reverse complement strand
GTGGAGAATTTTGTTTATTCCGGCGCCGGGAGGCGTCAGACCATGCCTTTCCATGCTCGATCCCAGACTCCTCCGTGAATCGCCCGATATCGTCCGCGCGGCCATTGCCAAGAAGCATCTGACCGTGGACCTCGACGCGGTGCTCGCCCTCGATGCCACCTGGCGCGCCCTCCTGACCGAGGTGGAGACGCTGCGCGCCAAGCAGAAGGCTGCGAACAACGCCATGGCGGCCCTGCCGAAGGGCTCGCCGGAGTTCCGGGCCAAGGTGCAGGAGATGAAGGCCGTCTCCCTGGAAAGCAAAGCCAAGGACGATAGTCTCAAGCGCACCGAGGAGAAATTGCACACGGCCATGCTCTCCGTGCCGAACATCCCGCATGCCAGCGTGCCCGAGGGCCGCACCCCCGAGGAAAACCAGGTGCAGGCCACCCATGGTGCGATCGAATCGGCCTCGCCGCACGCGCTGCCGCACTGGGAAATCCCCGGTTTTGCCAACCTGATCGACTTTGCGCGCGGGGCGAAGGTGACCGGAGCGGGTTTCCCTTTTTTGATCGGCGACGGCGCCAGGCTGGCGCGCGCGCTGGTCCAGTTTTTTTTGGATGAGGACGTCAAGGCCGGCTACACCGAGGTCAGCCCGCCGATCTTCGTCAACGCCGCCAGTGCCACGGCCACCGGCCAGTTGCCCGACAAGGAAGGACAGATGTATGAGACGACCCCCGACAAACTCTACGCGGTGCCGACCGCCGAAGTCCCGCTGACCAATTTCTTCCGCGACGAAATCCTCGAGGCGGAGGCGCTGCCGGTCTGCCGCTGCGCCTACACGCCGTGTTTCCGCCGCGAGGCGGGCAGCTACGGGAAGGAGGTGCGGGGGCTCAACCGCGTTCACCAATTTGACAAGGTTGAGCTGCTCAAATGGGTGCACCCTTCGTCCAGCTACATTGAGTTGGATAAACTGCGCGCGGACGCCGAGCGGCTCCTGCAGAAATTGGCACTGCCCTACCGGGTCCTGCTGATGTGCGGCGGCGATCTGGGATTTTCCCAGTCCAAGAAATACGATCTCGAAGTCTGGGCCGCCGGCCAGAAACGCTGGCTGGAAGTGTCGAGTTGTTCAAATTTCGAGGCCTTCCAGGCCCGGCGCGCGCAAATTCGTTTCCGCAGCAAGGAAACCGGCAAGCCCGAGCTGGTCCACACGTTGAACGGTTCGGGTCTCGCCGTGCCCCGGGTGCTGGCCGCGCTGCTGGAGAACAACCTGCAGGCGGATGGTCGGGTGAAAATCCCGGCGGCCCTCGGGCCCTATTTCGGCAAGGAGTATTTGAGTTTCAAATGAGGGCGGGCCTGCGTCCCGGCGGGCCGTGGTTCGCCGGGACGGGAAGCCGCCACTGGATTCTTCGCTTCGTTCAGAATGTCACGTAAAGAAAAATCTGCGACCGGCTGGAGCGCCAAGGCTGCGCGCGTGAGCGAGCTGCTCCCGGCCACCAAACTGCATCCGGCCGTGCGCGCGTGGGCGGCGAAACGGCGCAAAGCGGATGTCTGGAGCGTGGCCTTTTCCGGTGGAGCGGATTCGCTGGCCCTGCTGTTATTGTTGTGGGCCCACTGGCCCGAGCGCCGGGCCAGGCTGGTCGCGCTTCATTTCAACCATCGGCTGCGCGGGCGGGAGTCCAACGCGGATGAAAAATTCTGCCGCCGCGTGTGTGCGGGGCTGGGAATCAAACTTCTGACCGGTGCGTGGGTTGTAGGTCGGGGTTTATCCCCGACGGTCGGGCATAAAGCCCGACCTGCAGTCAGCGAGGCCGAGGCCCGGACCGCCCGGCAGGGGTTTTTCGCGCCGGAGATGAAACGGCTGAATAGCCGCGCGCTCTGGCTGGCGCACCAGCAGGACGACATCGCCGAGAGCATGCTGATGCGGCTGGCGCGCGGCAGTGGCACGGGCGGGCTGGCGGCACCGAGGCCGGTGCAGGTGATGGGCGCCGGCCACGTCCATTTGCGGCCGTTACTGACGCTCAAGAAGAGCGAACTGGTCGCGGCCTTGCGTCAGGTCGGGGCCCGGTGGCGCGAGGATTCCTCCAACGGGCAACCCGATTATTTCCGTAACCGGATCCGACGCGATGTGCTCCCGGCTTGGGGGGCAGCGGCGGGGCGGGATGCGCTGGCGGGGGCGGCGTTGGCTCGAGAACGGTTGGAGGAGGACGAACAGGCGTTGGAAGGGTGGGTGGATGCGCTGGCGCCACTGGACCGTGCCGGCGGCTTGGAGGTGGGTATCCTGAAAGGGAAGCCGCGGGCGGTGACCCGGCGAGCGCTGCACCGGTGGCTGCTAAGGCTAAAGCAGCCGCATGACCTGTCGCGGCAAGGTTTTGAACTGCTCCTGGCGGCGGTGGAGCGCGGCCAGCCCACGCGTTTCAGCCTGGGGGTGAAGGGTTTTGCCGTCATCCGGCGAGGCCGGTTGTCCTTTCAACACGGTTGAGGAGATTTAGGGAGTGTTTTCCAATCCGTGTTCGCGAGTAATCGCTGGAGGGACGGTCTCCGTACCGTCCGGGCTGACGCACCGGCCGCCGTCCGGGCTTGCGGACTAAATGAACCCACGAGCCAACCATAGCGGGGCGCGGGCCAGGGGCCACCTGCGCGGCTTATTTTGTGGAATCGTCACTGGGCAGCTTCTCGGTTATAGAACCTTCACGGATCGAAGAAATTTTCGCCTACATCAGACTGAACACCCCACTGACTTGCCCGCCTCGTGCCACTTGCCTGCCAGCCATAGGCCCGGCGACGGCTGGTCCCAGGTCAACCGGAGGAGTCCCCGTTGCCTCTTCCATCAACGAGGGGCCCGACCAGAACTGTGGTAGGGATGCGCTGCCCAAGCTATGTGGCATCATTCAGGTTGCCGCTACGGTGCGTTCAATCTGAATCTCGCCCCAGGCCGCTGAACACGCAGCCCGGAGTCCCGCACAAATATCCACGCTGCATCGCTATGGGTTTATCATCCCGTGGAAGCTGATGACGGCACGCCTGTGACCGTAACCTGTTTTAACCGCCGGATGCGGAAAACCGCACGTCCGGTGGTGTGGAAAGGTCGCGGGACGCAATCCCCGCGACCCCATCGATCCAAAGTCCCGTAGCATCGCGTAACTGGTGTCACGTTCCCCCCGGCGGAAAATGGGCCCTAAATTCCACCTGCGGTGCATTTGACTTATCTTGACGGAACCTACACCTTCTTCGAGCACTCTACCTCCCCCCATGGCCGATAACGAAGACAACAAGAAACGCCGTCCCCTCAAAAGCATCCCGCCCGAAGGTTTTCCGATCAAAATGATCCTCTTCTGGGTGATCGGCATCGGCGTCCTCGTGGCCATGCTCTGGCTCAATCCCGCGCGCGCCCCCCAGCCGGCCACCTTGAAGATCCAGCAGGTGGTCGAACTGGCTGAACAAGGCCACATTACCGAGGGATTTATCCGCAGTGACGCCACGGGCGGCCGCAACTGGTTTGAAGTGAGTGGCAACCTCAAGGAGCCCACCTTGCATAACGAGGCCGGCGCGACCAAATCCTTTGTCGCCACCGGCTGGCTGACCGATCCCAATCTGGAGCGGCTGCAAAAGACCCAGGCCTTCGTCGAGAAACCGGCGACGACCGCCATGATGAACCTGCTCGTGCAGGTGCTGCCGTTCGTCATCGTCATCGGGCTGCTCTATTTCCTGTTCGTCCGCCAACTGCGCCAGGCCGGCAAGGGGGCGCTGAGCTTTGGCAAGAGCCGGGCCAAGATGCTCACCCGGGAGAAGGACCGCATTAATTTCAGCGACGTCGCGGGCTGCGACGAGGCCAAGGAGGAAGTCAGCGAAGTGGTCGACTTCCTGAAGGAACCCAAGAAATTCCAGAAGATCGGCGGCCGCATCCCGAAGGGCATCCTGATGGTGGGCCCGCCGGGCACGGGCAAGACGCTCCTGGCGAAGGCGATTGCCGGCGAGGCCGACGTGCCGTTTTTCTCCATCAGCGGCTCGGACTTCGTCGAAATGTTCGTCGGCGTCGGTGCCAGCCGCGTGCGCGACATGTTTGAACAGGGCCGGAAGAACGCCCCCTGCCTGATTTTCATCGACGAAATCGACGCGGTGGGTCGCCAGCGCGGCGCCGGCCTCGGCGGCGGCAATGACGAGCGCGAACAGACGCTCAACTCGCTGCTCGTCGAGATGGACGGCTTTGATACCCAGGAAGGCGTCATCATCATCGCCGCGACCAACCGGCCTGATGTACTCGACAGTGCGCTGCTGCGTCCGGGCCGCTTCGACCGTCAGGTCTACATCGACCTCCCGGACATCATTGGCCGCGAGCAGATCCTCCGGGTCCACGCCCGCAAGATTTCCCTCTCGGAGAACGTCGAGCTCGGACTCACCGCCCGCGGGACCCCGGGTTTGTCTGGGGCCGAGCTGGCCAACTTGTTGAACGAGGCCGCCCTGCTGGCCGCCCGCCGCGGCAAGAAAAAGGTCGAGATGATCGATATCGATGATGCCCGCGACAAGGTTCTCTGGGGCCGCGAGCGCCGGCGCGTGATGGATGAAGCCGAGAAGCGGCTCGTGGCCTGGCATGAGGCCGGCCATGCCATTGTGCAGGCTGTGCTCGATGACGGGACGATGCCGGTCCATAAGGTAACCATCATCCCGCGTGGCCAGAGTCTGGGCAGCACGACCTATCTGCCGACCAAGGATATCCTGACCCAGCCCAAGCAAAAACTGCTCAACCAGATTGCCATGGCGATGGGCGGGCGCATTGCGGAGGAAATGGTGACGGGCGACTTCAGCAACGGCGTCTACGGTGATCTCAAGCAGGCCACCCGGATCGCCCGGGCCATGGTTTGCGACTACGGCATGAGTGAACTCGGGCCGGTGGCCATGGGGGAGAACCAGGATACCGTGTTTCTCGGCCGCGACATCACGCGCTCGCAGCATGTCAGCGAGGATACGGCCCGTAAAATTGACCTGGCGATTTCCGGGATTCTTCATGCCCAGTATAAGCGGGCGCAGCAGATCATCACCGACAATCGCGGGTCGTTGGACAAGATTGGCGCCGCTTTGCTCGAACACGAAACGATCGAGGGCAAACATGTGCTGGAAATCATCCAACACGGCGAAATCCGCACCCCCATCGTCAGCGTCAAGCCTCCGAAGCTGGCGGCGGAGACGGATAAGCTGGCCGACAAATCGCCGGCCAAGGAAGCAACCGGCCCGGCCGGTTCCCCGGCGCCAAGTCCGGCCTGAGCCCTGCGCTAAATGCCGCCAGTTTCAAGCCGGGCAAAACGCCCGGCTTTATTATGATTGGAGTTGGTGGAGGCGGGACCATCAGCCCCGCGGTTATGATCTTCGCTGCCGGAATCCCGCGGCACTGATGGTCCCGCCTCCCTCGGCTGCTTATTTGATGATTGCCGGCCCGACTGGGTAGCGGCACAAATTTGCCCTTCTTCCTATGAATATCTGCTGCATTGGCGCCGGTTATGTCGGCGGGCCGACCATGGCCATGATTGCCCTGAAATGCCCCGACATCACCGTGACGGTGGTCGACATGAACGCCGTCCGCATTGCGGCTTGGAACGCCGGCAATCTGCCGATCTTTGAGCCGGGATTGGACGACGTGGTGAAGCAGGCTCGCGGTCGCAACCTGTTTTTCTCCACCGATGTCGCCGGCCAGATTAAAAAAGCCGACATCATCTTCGTGGCCGTCAACACCCCGACCAAGACCTACGGCGTCGGCGCCGGTCGTGCGGCCGACCTGCGCTTCATTGAGTCCGTCGCCCGCACCATCGCGGAGCATGCGGACAGCAACAAGATCATCGTGGAGAAGTCCACCATCCCGGTGAAGACGGCTGATGCCATCCACACAATCGTCTCGTCCAACTCCAAGGGCTTGAAGTTCCAGGTGCTTTCCAACCCCGAATTCCTCGCGGAGGGCACGGCCATCAAGGACCTGAGCAATCCCGACCGCGTCCTGATCGGCGGGGAGCGCACGCCGGAGGGTGATCGGGCCGTCGCGACCCTGGTCAGCGTCTACGCCCGCTGGGTGCCGCGCGCGCGCATCATCACGACGAATCTCTGGTCGGCGGAACTTTCCAAACTCGTGGCCAACGCCTTCCTCGCGCAGCGCATCTCGTCCATCAACTCCATCTCGGCCCTCTGCGAAGCGACCGGCGCGGACGTGGACGAGGTGGCCAATGCCATCGGCCAGGACAGCCGCATCGGACCAAAATTCCTCAAGGCCTCGGTTGGCTTTGGCGGGTCATGTTTCCAGAAGGATATTCTGAATCTCACGTACCTCTGCGAAAGCTTCGGGCTGCCCGAGGTTGCCGCCTACTGGACGAGTGTGGTCGGCATCAACGACTGGCAGAAGAAGCGTTTCGCCGGGCGCATCGTGAAAGAGCTCTTCAATACCGTTGCGGACAAGAAAATCGCGGTCCTCGGCTTTGCGTTTAAGAAGGACACGAACGATACGCGCGAATCGGCCGCGATCAATCTGTGCCGCGATCTCCTCAGCGAGCACGCCCAGGTCTGTGTCTATGATCCGAAGGTGCCGGCGGACGAGATCAGGGCCGATACACTCGGCCGGGGGGTGGACAATCCGCGCCTGACGGTGGCGAAGAATGCCTACGAGGCCTGCGCCGGGGCGCACGCCGTGGCGATCGTGACCGAGTGGGACGAGTTCAAGACGCTCGACTACGCCCGGATTTTCGCCGGCATGCCGAAGCCCGCCTTTATCCACGATGGGCGCAATATCGTTGATTTGGCGGCGCTCCGCCAGATTGGGTTCCGGGCCTCGGGGATCGGCAAGCCGTAGCGGCCGCTCAGATACCCAGCGGCGTTCGATATAACCGCGGCACGCGCTTCGTCACGGAGCAGAGCGTCTCCCACGGAATCGAATCGGACCACTCGCTGAATTCGGTCACGGTGATTTCGCCGGCACCCTGCTGGCCGACCAACACGACGGCGTCGCCGCAGTTCACCTCGGCCGCCACCTCGGTGATGTCCACCATGGTCTGATCCATTGTGACCCGGCCCAGTACCGGACAGCGTTGCCCGTGGATCAGCACTGACGCCCGGTTGCTGCAGGCCCGGGCGAGGCCGTCGCCATAACCGGCGGTGAGAACGGCTACAGTGGAATCACGTTTCAGTGTAAAAGTGCGGCCGTAGCTGATGCCGGTACCGGCGGGCAATTTTTTCACCAAGCCGACCCGGGTGTGAAAACTGAACACGGGTTCGGTGTGCACTCGAGCGAGCAGCGAGTGCGGGTGGGGGAGGATGCCAAACTGCAGCAGGCCGACGCGCACGGCGTTGAACACACTCCGGCCGGGCGTCGTCTCGAGCCCGGCGCTGTTGTCCGCATGAACGTACAGGCTGGTCGGATCAAATCCGGGAAAACTCCCGAGCGTCGCGAGGAACACGCGGCGCTGCTCCTCCGTGAAAACAGGATCCTCGTCCGCGCTGGAAAAATGCGTGAACACCCCGGCGAGCCGTACGCCTGGGGCGGCGCGGATCTGCGCGAAGAGTTCGCCCGCCTGCGGGTGCCACACCCCAAGCCGGCCCATGCCGGTGTCGATCTTCAGGTGGACCGCCACGGGTTTGCTGGCGGCGCGTCCGGTGGCGTCGAAGCGCCGGACCTCGTCGGCGGACGACACCGTTGCGGCGAGATCAAACTCGGCGAGGTAGCGGTCCTCGTCGGGCAGGACGGGGCTGAGCAGCAACACCGGCCAGTCGCTGCTCAGCTCGCGCAGCGCCATCGCCTCAGCGAGGTTCGCGACGGCGAAGAGGTCGGCGCCCGTGTGCATCAGACGCGCGGCGACATGGTGCAGGCCGTGCCCGTAGGCGTCGGCTTTCACCACCGCGACAAACCTGATGTGCGGCGGCAGCGAGGCGCGGATGAGCTTCAGGTTGCGTTCGAGCGCGGCGAGATCGATCTCGACCCAGCAGCGGCGCGGGAGTTGACCGGAAGCGGTCATGGCCGCGGGGCGGGTGACACGCGATGGATTTGCGCCGACCATTTCTTGTAGTCGGGCGCTTCATGCTGAAAAGCCTCGGGCGCGGCGGTGGCCTGGAAATAATCACCGTCGCCGAGGGCCGGGAAAATGGCCGCGAGGTCATAGCAGCAAGGCGCGGCGGGGCGGGGGGGCGGTGCCCACGCGCGGAAAATTTCCGGGGTGACCAGTTCCCCCGGCGGCATGGCCGTGGCGGGCACGCGTTGCAGCACGGACAGCCGGCCATCGGCCTCGACGGGTTGGCAGTGCCACGTGTCGCGACGCGCGTCGGCGATGACACTGAAGCGGCGGCCCGGTTGTCGCGTCCATTCATGACGGGCGGCGACGGCCAGGCTTTGGTAGGCATAGACCGGTCGCGACCCGATGACCTGCCAGGTGCGGAGGGCCATCGCGATCGTGCGGGTGCCGAGCATTGAACCCGGTCCGGCGCAAAAAATGAACGCACCGATGTCGGCGAACGCACTGCCGGCGCGCAGCAACACCGCCTCGGTTCCGGTGAAAATCGCCGTGCCCGCCTCCTTTGACGCGCTGTCCCAGAGCGCGGGCGCACCGGCGCGCAGGAGACCCACCTGGGTGTTCATCGCGGCGGCATCAAGCACGAGCAGGCAGCCGTGGTTGGTCAAAAGCTGTGGAAGCGAAGGCATTACGCGAGGGGCAGCTTGGGTCCATGCCGGCAAATGTCCACGTTGGTTTCACCGGCGGCCCGGTGCGGAATCTGGCATTGACCGTCCGCCGAGCGGTCACCTAGCTTGGCCGGTTTACCGCATCAATTCCGTCCATTTTATCTACCGTGAACGTTCAAATTACCGACATCAACGAGACCCGCAAAACGCTGACCGTCACCCTCGACAAGAGCGAGGTTGACGGTGAATACAACACGATCCTGGGGAATTTTACCAAACAGGTCAGCCTGCCCGGTTTCCGCCCCGGCAAGGCGCCGGCCGCCATGGTGGCGAAGCGATTTAGCAAGGAGCTCAAGGATGAATTCAAGCAAAAGGTCATCGGCAAGGCCTACCGTGACGGTCTTGATCAGTCGAAGCTGGAGGTGCTTTCGCTGATTGACGTGGAGGAAGGCACGATCGAGCCCGGCCTGTCCGCCGCCATCAAACTCACCGTGGATGTCCGCCCCGAGTTTCCACTGCCGGATTACACCGGTCTCACGACCGAGATCCAGTCGACGGAGCCCACCGAGGCCGAGGTTGCCACCCTGATCGAGGGCCTGCGTTCGGAGCGGGCTGATTTCAAGGTGGCCGACCGGGCCGCCGCCAAGAGCGACTATGTCCGCTTCGGCTACGAGGGCACGCTCGACGGCCAGCCGCTGACCGGGATCGTCGGCGACAAAGGCATCTACGCCAGCGCCCCGCAAACCTGGGAAGAGGTCGAGGGCGCCAACGAAGGCTTGCTGCCCGGCATGTCCACCCAACTCGCCGGTCTGAAGTCGGGCGACAAGAAGACCGTGACCGTCACTTTCCCGACGGATTTTGCCGCGGTGCCGGCGCTGGCCGGCAAAGCCGTGGCCTATGCCATCGAGGTGCAGGAAGTCCGCGAGCGGGTATTGCCCGAGATGGACGGGGCGTTTTTCAAGCAGCACCAGGTCGACGACCTCCCGGGCCTGAAAACCCAGGTCGGCACCAATCTGAAAATGCGGAAGGAGCACGAAAACCGCGCCGCCCAACGCCGCCAGGTGACGGATGCGCTCGTGGCGCAGGCCAATTTTCCGGTGCCGGACAGCCTGATCGCTTCCGAGCGCGACGGCGTGCTGCGCCAGTTCATTGAGGAAAACATGCGCCGCGGCGTGCCGCAGGAGCAGTTTGAGCAGAACAAAAAGGAACTCCACGACAGCGCCACCAAGGCCGCCATCTCCCGCGTCAAGGTGCAGCTCCTGCTCGCCAAGATCGCCGAAGCCGAAAAGATCAAGGTCGACGAAAAGGATTTCAACAACTGGCTCATGCGCGAAGCCATGCGCGGCGGCCAGCGGCCCGACAAGCTGGCCAAGGACCTCGGCAAGGACCGCGAGCAGCTCCGCGCCATCCAGCAGCAGATCATGTTCGACAAGGCCCTTGATTTTCTGGTCGCCAAGGCTACCGTCAGGACGACCACCGCCAAAGCATGAGCTACTACGTTCCCATCGTCATCGAAAATACCGGCCGCGGTGAGTCGCGGATGGATATCTACTCGCGGCTCCTCAAGGATCGCATCGTTTTCATCGGCACCCCGATTGATGACGATGTCGCCAACGTGGTGATCGCCCAGTTTCTCTTCCTCCAGATGGAGGACCCGAAGAAGGACATTCACCTCTACATCAATTCGCCGGGCGGCGTCGTGACGGGTGGCATGGCCATCTACGACACGATGAACTTCCTGCAGTGCGACATTGTCACCTACTGCATTGGCATGGCGGCCAGCATGAGCACCGTGCTCCTCGCGGCTGGCACGAAGGGCAAGCGTTTTGCCCTCCCGAACAGCCGGGTCATGATTCACCAGCCCTCGGGTGGTGCGGGCGGCCAGGCCGCCGACATCGCCATCCAGGCGAAGGAAATCCTCCGCTGGCGCAAGACCCTCAACGAGACCATCGCGAAGCATACCGGCAAGACGGCCGAACAGGTGGG
>JANMVS010000156.1:0-5178 GCA_031392885.1 Verrucomicrobiota bacterium | reverse complement strand
GCCGGACATCACCCTCGCCAAAAAATACCTGAAGTGGGAACCGAAGGTGCCGCTCGCGGAGGGGCTCAAGAAGACCATCGCCTACTTCAAGACGAAGGTCTGAAGGTTTGAGGTGGAACGCGTTGCCCTCAACGCGTTGGGCTTAAGTTGGCGAGAGTTCACCAGCGCGTTGAGGGCAACGCGCTCCACCAGCGGATGCGCAGCCCGTTGCTTGCAATGGCACGCCGCTTCCATAAATATACTTTTATGGGCCTCTTCTTTTTCCGCTGTCTGCTGCTCTTGCTCCTTTCCGTCACTGTCCTCTCCGCGGCCGACCTGATCCGGCCCAAGGTGATCGTCGTGGCGACCTTTGAGGTGGGGGCCGACACCGGCGACAAGCCCGGCGAGTTTCAGTTTTGGGTCGAGCGGGAAAACCTTACCGGAACTTTGGTGGTGCCGGGCCTGGATCATCCGGTGCGGTTCAATGACCAGGGCGTCTATGGCGTCGTTTCGGGCACGACCGTCCGCTGCGGGCTGCAGATCATGGCCCTCTGCCTCGATCCGCGCTTCGATTTGTCGCAGACGTACTGGCTCATCAATGGCATCGCCGGCGTCAGTCCGCTGGTGGGCACAGAGGGCAGCGCCGCCTGGTCGCAACACGTGATCGACGGTGATATCGCCTACGAGATCGACACCGCCGAGGCCCCGAAGAACTGGCCGTACGGCATCATGGCGCTGGGCAACAAGACGCCACTCACGCCGCCGGTCATCCCGGACTGGGCGCCCAAGCCGATGGCCTGGACTTTAAACCCCGCGCTTGTCCAGTGGGCCTACGGTCTGACGAAGGACGTGGAGTTGCACGACAGCGCCGAGGCCAAGGCGCACCGCGCCCAATATGTCGGTTATCCCGCCGCCCTGGCCCCGCCCCGGGTTTTCCTCGGCGATAGTTTTGCCTCTTCGCGTTACTGGCACGGCGCCCGGATGCAGCAATGGGCCGACGACTGGACGAGGCTCTACACCAAAGGCCAGGGTGTTTGTGCGATGACCAACATGGAAGACCACGGTATTGCCAACGCCCTGACCCGGCTCGAGGCATTGCATAAGGTCGATTTCCAGCGCGTCCTCGTCCTGCGGACCGGCAGCAATTTTTCCCTGCCCCCGGCCGGTCAGTCCGCCGCGGAGAGCATGGTCGCGGAGTACGCCGGCATGATTCCCGCTTTGGAGGCCGCTTACCGCGTGGGCAGTCCGGTCGTCCATGCCTTGGTCAAGGACTGGGCAAAATATTCGGCCACGCCGCCGGCGCGCGAGTAGATTGAGGCCTTTCGGTGGAGCGCCTTGCCCTCAAGGCGCTTGCTTTGGGAGCCGCGGAGAAAGGGTGTTGAGGGCAAAACGCTCCACCTCGCACTTGCTACCTACGAAAACAGGTTAGTATGAGCGCGTGTTAGAATATCCACAGCGGTTGCACCATGCCACGCCTGGCTGGGTAAAGGACGGGGTCCTGTTTCATGTGCGCCTTCGTGTGGCGCCGGATCAAAAAATAGAACTTACTGCTTCGGACCTGGCCCCCAGTCTACTGAAAGCGGCCGCAGACTATCACGCCGCTGGTCACTGGTGGTGTGAACTGTTTCTGCTGATGCCAGACCATGTGCACGCGCTCCTGGCGTTTCCGCGCGAGCCCGGCATGTCTGTTGTAATACGGAACTGGAAGCGCGGGGCAGCTCGGTTGCAGGGTGTGCGTTGGCAGGAAAATTACTTCGATCATCGGATTCGCAGCAAGGCCGAGGCGCAGGAGAAGTGGCTTTACATAAGGCACAACCCGGTGGTCAAAGGCCTGTGCGAGAAGGTGGAGGACTGGACTAACTGGTGGGGCGTCACGGGAAAAGCGTGTTGAGGGCAACACGCTCCACCCTTTGGTCACGGGGAAAGCGCGTTGAGGGCAACACACTCCACTTCGGACTTGCAACCCGTTACGTCCCCGGGCGCACGAGTAGCTTGAGATCTTCGGTGGAGCGCCTTGCCCTCAAGGCGCTTGCCTTGGGAGCTGCGGAGAAAGCGCGTTGAGGGCAACGCGTTCCACCTTTTGGTAGACTGCATCTTTGAATATTTTCTGGCTGCACCTTGCGGCCCAGCGGTTTGCGGGAGCAAATCGGGCGATATTTTGTCATTTGCCAAGCCCGCATGCCTAGTTTTCATTCGTCCCCTTAAATGCTCAGCTTCCTTCTTCAGAAATTCTCCGGACGGCACCATCGCAAATACGTCGAAAAATGCCGTCCCGTCGTGGCGCGCATCAACGAGTTCGAGCTCCAGTACCAGTCGCTCACCGATGAGCAGCTCCGGGCCAAGACGGACGAATTCAGCGCCCGGGTTCAAAAAGGTGAAACCCTCGACCAAATCCTGCCCGAAGCCTTTGCCGTGGTCAAAAATGCCGCCCGCCGCCTGTGCGGTCGCAAGGTCCTCGTCTGCGACCACGAGCTGACTTGGGACATGGTGCACTTTGACGTGCAGCTCATCGGCGGCATCACGCTGCACGAGGGCCGCATCGCCGAAATGGCGACCGGCGAGGGCAAGACCCTTGTCGCCACCCTGCCGCTGTACCTCAACGCCCTGACCGGCAAGAACGCCCAGCTCGTCACCGTCAACGACTACCTCGCCCGCCGCGACTCCGAGTGGATGGGGCATCTCTATAGTTTCCTCGGCATCACCGTCGGCTGCATCCAGCAGTCGATGCACTCCGAGCTCCGCCGCGAAATGTATAATCGCGGCATCACCTACGGCACCGCTTCCGAGTTTGGTTTCGACTACCTGCGCGACAACGGCATGGCCACGCGCAAGGAGGACCAGGTGCAGCGCGACCACTTCTACTGCATCGTCGACGAAATCGACTCCATCCTCGTCGACGAGGCGCGCACCCCGCTCATCATCTCCGGCCCGGCGCCGATCGAGCGCGAACAGCCATTCACCCGCCTGAGGCCGGGCGTCGAACAGCTCGTCAGCGCCCAACTCCGCCAGATCAACAATCTCGTGAAGGAAGCCGGCGACATGCTCGCCCGGACCGACGCCAAACCCGACGACCGGCAGGTCGCCGCGATGAAGATGCTGCAGGTCAAGCTGGGCATGCCGAAGAACAAGCAACTGCTGCGCCTTCAGGAAAATCCGGAATGGCGCAAGCTCCTCGACAAGACCGATGTCGAGATGCACAGCGACTTCAACAAGGACGAGCTCTACAAATACAAGGAGCAGCTCTTCTTCACCATCGACGAGAAGAATCATCAGGCCGACCTCACCGAGGTGGGTCGCCTCAAACTCCGGCCGGACGATCGCGATGCCTTCGTGCTGCCTGACCTCGCGACCATCTTCATCGACATCGAGAAGGACACCGCCCTGACGCCCGAGCAGAAGGAGTCGGCCAAGCGCGCGGCCCAGCAGCGCTACGAGGTCGTCTCCGAGGACATCCATGCCCTGTCGCAACTGCTCCGCGCCTATTCGCTGTACGAACGCGACGTCGAATACGTCGTGCAGGACGGCAAGGTGGTCATCGTCGACGAAAACACCGGTCGCATCATGACCGGCCGCCGCTGGTCTGATGGCCTGCACCAGGCGGTGGAGGCCAAGGAAGATGTCACCATCGAGCGGGAAACCCGCACCTACGCCACGGTGACAATTCAAAATTATTTCCGCTTGTACGAGAAGCTCGCCGGCATGACCGGCACCGCCGAGACCGAGGCCACCGAGTTTCACGAGATCTACCGGCTTTCAGTCACGCAGATCCCAACGAACCAGCCCTGCATCCGTCTCGACAAAAACGATTCCATTTTCAAAACCCGCCGCGACAAATACGGCGCCGTGGTGAAGCAGATTCAGGAAGCGCAGGCGCGGGGCCAGCCCGTCCTCGTCGGCACCGTCACCGTCGAGCAATCCGAGGTGCTCAGCCGCATGCTGAAGCGCGCGGGCGTCATCCACACGGTGCTCAACGCCAAGTTTCACCAGCAGGAAGCGGAAATCATCACCCGCGCCGGCCACAAGGGTTCCGTCACCATCGCGACCAACATGGCGGGTCGCGGCACCGACATCAAACTCGGCGAGGGCGTGCGCGAGCTCGGCGGCCTGTTTGTCGTCGGCACCGAGCGCCATGAGTCCCGCCGCATCGACCGCCAGTTGCGCGGCCGCTGCTCGCGCCAGGGCGACCCGGGGACGACCAAGTTTTTCCTTTCGCTGGAGGACGACCTCATGCGCCTCTTCCTGCAGGGCAACATTGCCTCCCGGATCATGGAAGGCGCCATGGCGGAGGGCGAGGAGCTCGAACATTCCCTGCTGAACCGGTCCATCGAGTCCGCGCAGAAAAAGGTCGAGCAGCAGAATTTCTCCCAACGCAAGCGCCTGTTGCAATACGACGACGTGCTCAACAAGCAGCGCGAGGTCGTCTATGGCATCCGTAACGGCGCGCTGCACAGCGACCGGCCCAAGGATGTTATCTTCGAGATGATCGAGGAGGAGCTGGCCTCCCGCCTCGAGACCGCCGGCTTCGGCGAGAAGGGCGGCGCCTCGGCGGCCAGCATCGAGAGCCTCGTCGGCTGGCTGAACTCCCATTTCCCCGTCAGCGCCAAGGTCGCGGAAATCTCCGAGCGCGCCGACTTCGACGTTCTGCTCAAGCAGCTGGTCCAGCGCATCACCGCGGCCTACGCCCTGAAGGAATCCGTTGAGGATGCCGCGGCCTTGGGCGGACTGGAGCGCTACATCGTCATCAACGCCATTG
The DNA here is from genome assembly GCA_031392885.1 of Verrucomicrobiota bacterium. Lineage (GTDB taxonomy): Bacteria > Verrucomicrobiota > Verrucomicrobiia > Opitutales > Opitutaceae > Lacunisphaera. Next base: position 446 of record JANMVS010000156.1, on the reverse strand, counting down.
ACCATCACTGGCAGGAGCACCTGACCGAGATGGAGGAACTGCGCCGTTCGATCGGCCTGCGCAGCTACGGCCAGAAGGATCCGCTGTCCGAGTACAAGGGCGAGGCCTTCCGCTTTTTCGAGGAGCTGATGAACAACGTCCGGCTCCAGATCTGCACGAGCCTGTTCCGTTCGGCGACGAATCGCGACGCGTTCGAGAACCTCTTCGCCATCCTTTCCCGCTCCGCGCAGCTGCAGGGTCCGGCCTCGGCGCCGCCGACCGCGCTCGCTGCCGCGTCCCAGGCGGCCGCGCCCGACGGGGCCGCCGCCCCCGCCGAGCCCGAGATCAAGCTCCCGTCCGTCACGATCCGCCGCGACACGCCGAAGGTCGGCCGCAACGATCCGTGCCCGTGCGGCAGCGGCAAGAAGTACAAGAACTGTCACGGCGGCGCCTGATGTCATGACGGC
>JANMVS010000150.1:0-14839 GCA_031392885.1 Verrucomicrobiota bacterium | reverse complement strand
CGGTTTTCCTACTACGGCATGCGGGCCCTGCTGATTCTCTTTATGGTGAAAACCGCCGCGGAAGGCGGCCTGGGCTACGACACCAAACGGGCCGCCGCGATCTACGGCAACTACACGATGAGCGTGTACCTGCTTTCAATTCTGGGCGGATTTATCGCCGATAACTTCATCGGTTCCCGCCGGGCCGTACTGATCGGTGGCAGCATCATCGCCTGCGGTCATTTTTCCCTGGCCTTCAGCTCCGAGCCCGCCTTTTTCGCCGGCCTCATCCTCATCGCGCTCGGGACCGGCCTGCTGAAGCCGAACATTTCCACCATGGTTGGCAGTCTCTACCACCCGACCGACGAACGCCGCGACGCCGGCTTCTCCATTTTCTACCTGGGCATCAATCTGGGCGCCTTTGTCTCCCCGCTCGTGACCGGCTACCTGGCGCAGAGCGCCGGTTGGAAAGCCCAACTGGTGGGCTGGGGTCTTGATCCCGTGCACAGCTGGCATTGGGGCTTTGCCGCCGCCGGAATCGGCATGACGTTCGGCTTGGTCATGTACGTGCTGCAACGCCAGCGCTTGGCGCACGTCGGGCTGGCTCCGAGGGCGGAGTCAGACGGTACGCGCCCTTGGGGCAAACTGGGCCTGGTCGCACTCGGCTCGCTCCTGCTCATCGCCGTGATGAAAGCGAGCGACGAATATCCTGTGCTCGTCTACGTGCTCTTCGCCTTGCAGATCGTCGCGATTTTGTTCTTCGCCTTCAAGTCCGACCCGGACAGCAAGCGCATGGCCGCCATTTTGGTGTTCTTTTTCGCCGCGGAAATTTTTTGGGCGATTTTTGAGCAGACCGGTTCAACCATCTCGCTCTTCGCCGACAAACTGACGCGGAATGAAATCTTCGGCCAGGCCTTTCCCTCTTCCTGGTGGCAGTCGGTGAATTCTGTCTGGGTAATCACGCTCGCCCCGGTTTTCGCCCTGCTCTGGATCAAGCTCGGCGCCAGGCAACCTTCCAGCCCGCTGAAGTTTGTGCTCGGCCTGCTGTTTGTCGCGCTCTCGTTCGTCCTCATGGTGCCGGCGGCCAAACTCACCGCCGACGGCAAGATTGGGCCGCTCTGGCTGGTCCTGGTTTTCTTCTTGCAGACCGTGGGGGAAATGCTGATCAGCCCGGTGGGCCTTTCGACCATGACCAAACTCGCGCCGCAGCGCCTGCTGGGCATGGTCATGGGCATCTGGTTCCTCGCCACCGCCCTGGGCAACAAGCTCGCCGGCGTCCTGGCGGGAGAGTTCAAAAGCGACAACGCCGCACAGTTGGCGACCTTCTTCTGGCAGCAGGCCCTGGCGGTCGGGGCCTGCACCCTCGTGCTGTTCGCCCTGGTGCCGTGGGTCAAAAAACTCATGGGTGGGATCCGCTGACCGACTCGACAACCCCAAAAGAAGCCGGCGCGGCTCCCACCGCGCCAGCTCTTCTAACACCGTTTTCTGGACACCGAAAGGGTCGGGGTTCGTATGCGCACAGCGGGCCAGCTAAAACGCACACGAACCCCTTTTGGTCACCTCTCGCACCCGCCATCGGATGCGAAAACTGCGCGGACATGTAACCACATCGGTCGCGATTTGCGGATGCGGCAAACCGCCTGAATTCAGGTGCCGGCGAACCCCTCCGAGGCGTATACCGAAAATCACCGGCTGGGATGATCACCGTAACCCGCGTGGTAGCGGCGGCGGCGACTCCGGCGGAAATTCACCCGCTCAAGTGTCGCCCGGCGGGGGTTGCGGCTCGAGCACCACGCCGGAAATCCGCCAGCCGGCCGCTTCGTTGACCAGCCAATAATGGTAGCGCGTACTCCGTTTCAGTCTGTCGGCCACCGTCACCAGCAACTCGGCCGTGCCCGCTCCATTGTCGCGCACGATGCCCAAATCCGCCTGTTGGTGCTGCAATAAGGGGGCATAACCGCGTTTCATCAACTGCCCGAACAAACGCACATCAAACTGCGCCCGGATACCCCGGGCGGCAAAAACATAGGCGGCCTCAAACTGGCCCGCCTGCAAGGCCCCGAGTTGCGCCGCCACCACCGCCTTCACCGCTTCGCGCACGTTTTTCTGACTAAACCGCATCACCGGCTCGGCGGCGCTGGCAAATGCCAGCAACCCACCCCAAAATAATATGCCCGCGGCCGTCCTTCTGGGCGCAGCGAAGATTAGCCGCAGGCTTGTTCGATATCCCGCATGATGACCGCCGGCGTCTATCCTGTTGGATCCTTCGCCCGGCTCAGGCTGAGTCACGGTGCGCAGTTTATCCGGGATACTCCGCCGGTCCTGCCCAGGGGTGTTTGGGGTCACAGCATAACGGGCAATACTGGCTCCGGATTCAGCCGGGTGCTGGGCGGCCAGTCTCATGCCTCCAGCCCAAAGACCGCCTTCGCGTAATTCTCCACCGAGAAGGGCTGCAGGTCGTCCGGCTGCTCGCCCAGGCCGATGAAGTAGATCGGGATCTTCAATTGCCGGTAGATGCCCACCAGCGCGCCGCCGCGGCTCGTGCCATCCAGCTTGGTCACCACTAATCCCGTCAGACCAAAGCTCTGGTGAAATACTTTGGCTTGTTCGATGGAGTTCGCCCCCAGGCTGCCGTCGACCACCAGCCAGCGGTGGTGCGGTGCGGCCGGGTCGTGCTTCTGCAGCACGCGGCGGATCTTCGCCAGTTCCTCCATCAGATTGCGCTTCGTATGCAGCCGGCCGGCGGTATCCACGATCAGCCAGTCCTTGCCGCGGGCCTTCGCCGCCTGCCACGCGTCAAAGGCCACGGCCGCCGAGTCCGCCCCGGTGTGGCTCGCGACGATTTCGATTTCCAACCGGTCCGCCCAGCTCTTCAACTGTTCCACCGCCGCCGCGCGGAAGGTGTCGCAGGCCGCGACAATTACGGACTGCCCGTCCCCCTTCAGCTTGTGCGCCAGCTTCGCGGTCGTGGTGGTCTTGCCCGAGCCGTTGACGCCGATCAGGCAGATGACCGAGGGATTCTGCGGCCGGGCGGGACCGCTGGGCGCGCCGGAGGCGGACGGACGACCCAGCCGTCCGTCCCTACCCTCCAGCTTCCCCTCCGCCCCCGCCAGCACCCGTTGCAGCACCGCCGCGCCGATGACCGCCGCCTGCTGGCCCTTCAGTCCGGCATCCGAACGGTGGGCGGTTTTGATTTCCTCCAGGATCTCCGTCGTGGTCTCGACGCCGAAGTCGGCGGTGTAAAGCGCCTCCTCCAACTCCTCCAGCGAGGCGGCATCAATTTTCCTCCCACCAAAGAGTCCATGCGTGGTTGCCGCGATGGCGGAGACCGTCTTGGCGAAACCGGCCTTGAATTTCCTGAACAGGGAGAACATCGGGGAAGACTCTCCGCGGATTACGCGGATGATCGCGGATCGTCCCCGGCACTATCCGCGTCGATCGACGTAATCCGCGGGAAAGATGGGTTCATTCCGTCGCCGGTTTGCGCGCATCCCGGCCGAGCTTGTCCTTCATCCGGTCGAGGACGCCGTTGATGAACCGCTTCGCGTCCGCGCTGGAGTACTGCTTGCTCAGGTCGATGGCCTCGTTGATGGAGACGACCGGGGGAATGTCCTTCCGGTGCAGCATCTCGAACATCGCGAGCCGGAGGATCGCGAGGTCGATCTTGGCAATCCGGTCGAATTCCCAGTTATGGGCGAGCGTCTTGATGTGGCCGTCCAGTTCCGCCACGTGCCCGATGGCCCCGTGGATCAGTTCCTCGGCAAAGGCATAGTAGTCCCGCGGCTGGTCCAGATGCTCGAAAAAAAGCTGCAGGTCCTCGCTGAGACTGGCCGGCTGATTGACGCTCCACGCGTAAAGATATTGGAAGGCCGCGGCGCGGCACGCCCGGCGTTGGGTGAACTGACTGGTCATGCCCGGCCTTTGCGCGCGCGCTTGAGCGCCGCCATTTCCAGCGCGGCCGAGGCAAACTCGGCCCCGCGGTTGATGGCACCGACACACCGTTGCTTCGCCTGCTGGAGATTTTCTGCCACGATGACACCATTGATGATCGGAGTGCCCGTAGCGAGCGCTACCTGCTGGAGGGCGTGCGAAACACTCTGGCCCACCATCTCGTGGTGATTGGTCCTGCCCGCGATGAGCACGCCCAAGCCGATGACGCAGTGGCACCCCCGTTGGGCCGCCAGGGCCTGCACCGCCCACGGGACCTCATGCGAACCCGGGACGCGCAGCACGGTGAGGCGCTTCGGCTTGACGCCCGCCGCCGCCAGCCGGGCCAGCACTGTCTGCAGCAGAGCGTCAACGAGCGTGGAATTATAACGTGCGGCCACGATGCCGATGGTGAACGGCGCCCCGGCGGCGGCGGTTGGAGTGGGTGCGGAGAGACTCATCAGCTTTTGGATTTTAGCTGCTCGATTTTCGCTTGCTGTGCTCTCGGGCCAAGCGGAAGCCGCCCCCAACCCGGGCGCCCATCCAAAACCGGGCTGCCAAAATCGAAAGCGATCATACGTGGATATGCTCCACGATCTCGAGACCATAGCCGTCGAGGCCTACGACGTGGCGCTGGGAGTGCGCCATCAAGCGGATCTTGCGCAGACCCAGCGACGTCAGAATCTGCGCGCCGATGCCGTAGTCGCGCAGGTTGGTCCGGCCGCGCCCCGCGGGGCGGATTTCGCCCAACAGCGTCTCCTGCATCCGGCCCGTTTGCTCCATGTAGACAATGACCCCGTGTCCCGCCTGGGCCACGTGGGCGAGCGAGGCCATCAGCGAGTGGTGACTGTCCATATTCTTGGCGTGAAAAACATCGCTCAACAGATTCTCCGTGTGCACCCGCACCAGCGTCGGCGCGGCGTCGAGCGGGCCCTTGGCAAAGGCCAGGTGATGACGCCCATCCACCTTGCTCCGGAAAACATGCAGCTGAAACTCACCGTATTCCGAGGCGAACGGGCGCGATGCCACCAACTCCACGAGCTGCTCCCGTTGGTGCCGGTATTCGATGAGCGCGGCGATGGAGATGAGCGGAAGCTGAAACCGCTGCTTGAATTCCACCAGTTCGGGCAGCCGCGCCATCGTGCCGTCTTCGCTGAGGATTTCGCAAATGACGGCCGCCGGTTTCAGGCCCGCCAGCGCCGCGAGATCCACCGCCGCCTCGGTGTGGCCGGCGCGCTCGAGCACGCCTCCCGGGCGCGAACACAGCGGAAAGATGTGACCCGGCTGCACCAGCTCATCGGGCCGGGTGGCGGGATTGGCCAGCAACTGGATGGTGCGGGCCCGGTCGAAGGCGCTGATCCCGGTCGTGATGCCTTCCGCCGCATCGACCGACACCGTGAAGGCCGTGCGGTGTGACTCGCGATTCTGCTGCACCATCGGGTTGACGCCGAGGCGCCGCAACTGCGGGTCGGTCATCGGCACGCAGATGAGCCCGCGGGCGTGGCGGATCATCATGTTCACCAGCCCGGGGGTGGCTTTCTCGGCCGCCATGACGAGGTCGCCCTCGTTTTCCCGGCCCTCGTCGTCTGTTACGATAATGACCCCGCCGGACGCGATCGTCTGGATCGCGGTCTCAACGGTATCAAAGGGTGCATGGGTGGACATGGCGTAAAGGAGAGCAACATTCGCAGTCCGCCCGCCGCTGTCAAATCCGCGCTAAGCCCCTGAAAACTTTCGCCGCCTAGTCGTGAAACGGCACCACGTAGGTCTCCACCGCCTTGGCCCCGTCGCCCTCACCCTGCAGGAGCGTGATATAGACATTGAAGACAAGTGGCGGCACGACGGGCTTGGCCCCGACCAGGGCCGTGCCGCTGCCGTTAAGCACGGTGCGATTGTCACCGGCCGTGGCGGATTTCTTGTTGGGCCAGCGCGCCGTCGCCCGGGTCACGTCGATCGGCATGAGTTTCTTTTTCTTGTCGTAAAAGCTGAGCTTGAAGTTGCCGCCCACCACCTCGAGCCCGAGAAATGTGCCGTTGGCGCGGGGGATGGTGGTGCCGGGGATTTTGGGCTCCTCCACGACCACTTCCAACTTCTTCGGCGCAGGCTTGGTGGGCGGGACGGTGGTTTTCGTGGTCACAGGTTTTGTTTCCAATGCCCGGAGCACCGGGGTGGGCTCAGCGGCAAACAAGCTGGCTGCGAACAAACCGGTGCCGACGACCATAAGTATCTTCTTCATGATTTCACGCTAACCCTCGGCGCCTGACACGCAAGCCCCCGCTGTGCCGGCGACCTCCCGGGCCGGGAATTCACGGGGAATTGACGCCGCGCGGCCGGTTCCGCAATTCCCGCCAGCGGGCCAGCCGCTCGGCTATCTTCGCCTCCCAGCCGGCCGTCTTCGGGGTGTAGAGTGCGAGGGGTTGATCGAGGTAGCTTTGGCCGGAAATATTCTCCGGAAAATCGTGCGAATACAGGTAACCCTGGCCGTGCCCGGCCTGCTTGCTGGCGGCGCCACTTTTGTCACGCAACGGCCGCGGCACCGGCTGCACCGGCTGCGCCTTGAGCACGCGGTGCGCCGCGGCCAGCGCCAGGGTCGCCGAGTTGCTCTTGGGCGCGGTCGCGATATAAAGCGTGGCGTGGGCCAGGGTCAGTTCCGCCTCGGGCAGGCCGATGAAATCGCAGGCGTGGTGGGCCGCCACCGCCAGCGGCAGCGCCTGCGGGTCGGCCAGGCCGACATCCTCGCTGGCGAGAATCACCAGCCGCCGCGCGATGAAACGCGGGTCCTCGCCGCCGGCCAGCATCTTCGCCAGCCAGTACATCGCCGCATCGGGATCGCTGCCGCGACAGCTTTTGATGAAGGCTGAAATGGTGTCGTAATGCTCGTCCTCGTCCGCGTCGTAACGGATGCGCCGCTCCCGGGCGAACAGCTCCAACTCCTGTTCCGTGATCGCCGCCTGCTCCGGCAAACTGAGGGCTACGACCTCGAGCGCGTTGAGCGCCCGGCGCAGGTCGCCGTCGCACAGCACCGCGAGATCGGCCAGTACCTTGTCCTCGGCTTGATGCCCGCGGGCCCCGAGCCCGCGTTCCTTATCCACCAGCGCCTGCCGGAGCACCCCCGCGACGGCTGCGGGCGAAAGTGGCTCGAGTCGGAACAGATGACTGCGGCTGAGGAGCGGCGGATTCACATAAAAACCGGGATTATGCGTCGTCGCGCCAATCAGCCGCACCGTGCCCTCCTCCACGTCCGGCAACAACAGGTCCTGCTGCGATTTGTTGAAGCGATGCAGCTCGTCGATGAAGAGCAGCGTCCCGGCCTCCGGCTGCCGCCGTGCCGTGGCGAGGATTTCGCGCAGCTCGGCCACGTTGGACATGACGGCATTCACGCGCACAAACCGGCTCTTGGTTTCACGGGCGATGACCTCGGCCAGACTGGTCTTGCCGCAACCCGGCGGGCCATAGAACAGCAGGCTGCCGAACCGATTGTTGGCAATCAGCCGCGGCAGCAGGTTGCCCGCCTGCAAAATGTGCTCCTGCCCGACGATTTCGCCCAGCCGCCGCGGCCGCATCCGCGCCGCGAGGGGTTGATGCGCCAGGGGTTGGTCCGGCCGCAGCGGGACGGGCCGGGAGGGTTCCTCCCCAAAGAGTGAACCGGAATCATCTGTCGGGCGGGCCATGGGTCCGGGCAGGCTGTGGGCCTCCGGTTCGAGAAACAAGTTTGAAGGCGGGCCGAAAAGCTGTTCGCTCGTTGCAGCTGCTTGCTTGGGCCAAGGCGCAGTTTCCCGCCATGCCTTCGCCCGCCTCGCACCTCCGTGCGCCACTCCTCTGGCTGTTGTTGCCCCTGATGGCCGGCCTCACCCTGGCCAAGCTCTGGCCGCCGCCGGCCTGCGGCTTGTGGCCGCTGACGCTTGCCGCTGGGGGCTTGAGCGTGGCGGCTGGCTGGCTCGCCTTTCGTCCCGCGCGCCAAGCCGGTTGGCTCTGGGGACTCTGTCTTGCGCTCTCGGGAACCCTGGCTGGTTTTGTGCTGCTGCACGCCCGCCAACCCCACCTGCATGAATCGACCGACCGGCCGCCGCGTGAGGTCACCGTTACGCTTGAAACTTTGCAGGTATTTCCGGTCTCACCCTCGGCCCGCAGCCTGACCGGCTGGGGCAAAATTATCGCGGCCGGCGAGCCGGACCGCGAACTGACCGGCCGCCGGGTCTATTTCTCCGCCATCCGCAAGATCAGTTTTCCGCCGCAGCGTTCCGGCCGGTACCTCGTGCGGGGGGTCATCGAGCCCCTGCCGTCCGAACCCGCCGCAGCCGGCTTCAACGACTATCTGGAGAATCTCGGTATCCGGCAGAAACTCACGCGGGCGCAGATCATCCGGGAGCAGCAGCCGCCGGGCTGGTTCCAGCGATTCTGCCGCCGGGCGGAAAGCCGGCTGGAGGAAATCCTCCAGCGCGGTTTGGCCCGGCACCCGCAAACCCGGTCGCTCTACCTGGGCATGCTGCTCGGCGAGAAAGCCGTCCTCTCCACCGCACAGCAGAATGCCTTCATGCGCAGCGGGACGTTTCACATTTTCTCCATCAGCGGACTGCACGTCGGCGTCATCGCGCTGGCGCTCCACAGCCTGTTGCGCGTGCTGCGCCTGCCCCGCCGGCCGGCGGTCGGCTGCTCTTTGTTTCTGCTGTGGCTTTATGTGCAGATCACCGGGGGCAGCGCGCCGGCCGAGCGCGCCTTGCTGATGATCGCATTTCTCCTCGCCTCGCAGGTCTTCCGGCTGCCCGGCAACGGCCTGGCCGCGCTGGCGGCGGCGGCACTCGCGACCTTGCTGCTCGATCCGTTGCAACTGTTCAGCACGGGATTCCAGATGTCCTACACGGTCGTGGTGGCGTTGGTGATCATGGGCGTGCCGCTCGGCGAAAAATGGCTCGCCGGCTGGCACCCGTTCTCCCTGCTGCCCAAAGCCAACTGGCGCTGGTATCATCATGGGATCGACGGGAGCGGCCGCTGGCTGATCGGCTCCAGCGCGGCGTGCTGGGTGGCGTTCCTGTCGAGCACGCCATCCGGCATCGGCTATTTTCAGGTGCTTTCACCGGGCTCGCTGGTGGCCAACCTGATCGTCATTCCGGTGTCCTCGCTCGCCCTGATCGCGGGATTCCTCTCGCTGCTCACGGGCCTCACGGGGCTGTGGCCGTGGTGCGTGCTGTTCAACTCCGCCGCGGCGCTCACGCTCATCATCATGGATTGGCTGGTGCTACACGGCACCGCCCTGCCCGGCGTATATTACCCGGCGCATTTCACGCGGGGCTGGCTGGCGCCGGTTTCGCTCGTGCTCCTGACCGCCGTGATGCTGGCGGGCCTGGCCGGCGGCTGGTCGCGACGCTATGGTGGCTACTGGCCGCCCGTGCTCACCCTCGCCTTGATTATTCTATTGGGCGTGAAGTTCGGTTGAACGCTCACCCGAAAATGCTCTGACCCGCCAACCCTAATTGGACAGACTAGGGCGTGTCTTCAAACATCCGCTGCTGCGCCCGATTGCCGGGTGGAGGGCCGGTCTCCGCACCGGCCGCGGGCGGCGGCCGGTGCGCCAGCCCGGACGGCGACCGGTGCGTCAGCCCGGGCGGTACGAGACCGCCCCTCCAAAAATTTCACGCTGCAGCAGGTTTGAAGACACGCCCCAGCCGCCGTCATGTCCGGCCGGAGATTTTCCGTGTATTCCGTGGATTCCGTGATAACTCCTCTGACATGAAAAGCGCCTACGAACTCGCCATGGAACGCCTGGCCAAGTCCGACCCGGCCGCCCGACCGGCGACGGCGGAGCAGAAAGCCCGGCTGGCCGGGATCGACCGGGTCTACCAGGGCAAGCTGGCCGAACGGGAGATTTTTCTCCAGCAGCAGCTCAACGCCGCGCTGCGGGAGCAGAAATTCGACGAGGCGGACAAGATCCGGAAGCAAGCCGCAGGCGAAAAAGCCCGGCTGGAGGAAGAGCGGGAGGACGAGAAGGAGCGCGTGCGGCGGGGGAAGTGATCCGAACGCTCGCCACCGGTGCCCTCAGCCGGGTTTTATGTGGGGGCGGGGCCATGCGCCCCGCGCGCCCGGGATGCGTGCCTGTGCGCAGCGGGGCGCAGGACCCGCCTCCAGGTTTTCCTCCCCTCACTGCGTAAACTCTAATTCCGCGGACAGCGTGTGGTGGTCCGACGCCGGGGTGGCCTTCACTTTCCAAGCGGACGGCCGCAGCCAGTGGTTGTAGAAAATATGATCGAGGACGAAGGGCCGGCGCCGCCAGGTAACCTCGGTGGACTGCACGGTCAGGTAGCCGGCGTCCGCAAACTGTTTGATCAGTGACTCGTGCTTACTGACGTTGAAATCCCCGGTGAGCAAGGTGGGCACGTGGGCGGAGAGGCGCAGTTGTTCCTCCACCAGTTCGCGCTGGCCGCGATGCTCCTCGCTGGTCGAGTTGAGCATGAAAAAGGCGAGCAGGTGGGTGTTAAACAGCCGCACCGACTGGCCGGCAATCGTGGTGGTCGCACCGATGAGCAACCGGTCGGTGGGGGTTTTCTTTTCGCCAAAAAAATCAAATTCAACCGGAGGGGACGGCAGGTTCAGGCAGATTTGTTCCCGGAGCGGCGTCTTGGAAAAAATCGCCAGCCCGATGCCAAAGGGGAGCTCGCGCGAGTCGGGCTTCGGGTAGCAAAAGTAGCTGTCGTAACCCATCAATTCCGACTTGAGCCGCGTGAAGTTAGGCGGCGGATTAGCCTGCAGACCGCCCGGCTGCATGTGCTCGACCTCCTGCAGCATGATGATGTCGGCGTCATGCGACAAGATTTCCTTGAGCGTGACCGACAGCCGGATGGGAGCGTGATCCGGATAGGCGTCATCCCAGATCTGTCCAAACTGCATGTTGAACTGCAGGACTTTGAAATGGCCGCTCATGGTCACGCAATGGCCCCGGCAGACCTCAGGATGCGGTCGAGAGACAGGAAAACACGGGGTTTTGCTCGGCGGAACATAGGCAGCAAACGGCCGCGATGTTCCGCGCGGGTCAAAATAGCCGCAAGCCTATTCTGGCTCGGCGGTGCCCTCCACCACCCAGTCCTTTGCTTCCGGCACGGCACGCCAAAACTCCCGCAGCGCCGCGCTCAGGTGCTCGGCATAACGAAAGTGCGCCCCCATGCCCGTGCGCAGCTCGGCCTCATAAATGAACTTGTCCGCCTGCGTGCTGTGCTCGAATGGCGTCTGCGCCCCCAGGAGCAGCGCATAGACATAGGCGGCGGAACCGCGCGTCATGAGTTCACGCGTCAGCGCCGCTTGCTCGTCGAGCAACGCCTGATGCGCCGCGGGGATGATCTCGGGCGGCAGATAAAACCCGGCCTGGATGAGGGGGGTGTAGCGGTGACCCGTGCGGTGGCGGTTGAGGTCGCGCAGCTCGGCGATGGCCATGTTGTTCCAGGCAAAACTGACCCGCATCCGGCGCGTCGCCTTGCCCTGGTAACCGTAACGATTGGCCCGATGCTTCAGGGCCTCCGCGACCGGCTGCTCCTCGCGCAGCCAAGGCGGGGTGTCGCGGTCCACCTTCACCCAGACCTCGTCGGCCAGCGGTTGCGTCGAAAGCCGCGCCAGGCCGAGCTGGAGGCTCGCGGCCAGCTCTTGTTCCGCCTGGGCCTGGTAGGATTTTTCGGCAAAACTGTGGCGCATCAGCCGCGGCGATAATTTCACGAGCTCGTCGCGGATCAATTTCGCCGCCGCCTGCGCCTCGGGCATGGCCAGCGAGTCGAGCTGCTTCACCGTCAGGGCCCACATGCGCGAGCTCTGCACCAGGCCGAGGTTGGTGCGGGTGGCCAGGGGGATGAAGTAACGCGCGCGATCGAGCGCGTAGTTCTTGCGGAGCCGGGTGACCACGGCGGGCTTGGCGTTCACGGGCAGGCGGACCAGCCCCGGGTTCGCCTGCGCGGCCGCATCCAGCCGCTCATATTCCGCATGATAAGCCGCGAACGACCGGGCCAGCACCGCCGACCAGCGCGGCGCGAGGTCCGCCGGGATGCCCAGCTCGGCGGGCGTCGGCAGATTCGTTGCCGCCATGGTGATGTAGCGCGTGCTGGACTCCTGGCCGTCGGCCATCTGCGCGATCTCAAAAATTTTATAAGCCAGCCACATCGACACATCGTCGAGCGCAATGGCCAGGCCGCCGGTCAGACCGCCAATCGAAGCATGGCCGTAGTCCACAAACTTCAAAATGCGGTCGATGGACTCGTCCGGGTTGGCGAGGTCCACCTTCTCCATGATCTTGCCGATGCCCTCGTTGCTCCGCGAGTAGCGGGCGAGAACCGAGGCCAGCAACTCGGGAGTTACCTTGGGGAGATCTGCCGCCGCGGGGGGCGGGACAATGGCGAGTCCGGTTACTTTCATGGGCGAGCTCACACGAAACAGTTTCGCGGGCCGAGGCGAAGAAAATAAACGCCGGTGCAGGCGTGTTTACTTCAGCCCAAGGACTGGCGATGGGCCAAAGCCGACGAACGACGGGCGGGCTTCTCGGCAAAAAACGCCTCGGTCGTCCGCCGCAACAGCACCTGCTGCTCCTCAAAGCTCAGACCACGCAACTTGCGAGCGGTCTGGATGCGCCAGCGGCGGGACTCCGCCACCGCGTCAAAGGTCTTTTTCTTGGTCTTGGCCATGGATCAGGAAGGTTGGCGTCACTATGCGCAAAGAGGGATAGTCTTGCTAGAGATTCACCGCATTGAAGCCGGATTCGCGCCGGGCATTGACCAGGTGTTTGAAGTTCCAGCTCACGAGATATTCGATGCGGGCTGTCGTGCAAATGGCGACGTGCCGGGCATCATCTTCATAGTCAAGGGGCACAACCTTTTGCGCAAGGTAGGCCTGAGCCAACTTCTCCACCTCCTTGGTTCGCTCCAATACATCGTCGGGGGTAAACGTTTTGTGCATCAGCGTCCGCACCCGTTCCGGCGCCCGGGCAATCTCCTGAAAAACCAGCTGTGAAGTGACAAACTGAAACCGTCCGGCCTCCTTGAGCCGCCACAACGCGCGGGTGTCGGCCATGAACTCGGCATCGTAGTAGCCTCCGATCACCGAGGTGTCGAGGTAGAGCGCAAGGGCGTGCATCGGTCATTCATGACGCCACTTCGGCGCGAGGTCGAGGCGCGAGTCCGGTGACCTTCATGCGCGGCCCACACGAAACAGTTTCGCGGGCACTGGCGAAGAAATTCTGAAGTTATCCTTACCTGCCGACACCAGAGGACCCCTGATCATTTGGTCAGGCGGTGCAGCCAGTAGCTTGGCGGCTGCTTGAAGTGCATCACCGCGAGCACCCAGATGCAGTCTGACTTGAGGACGTAAACCACGGCATACGGAAACGGCCGGCGGAAATGCCGTCGGACAAGCGGCGGACGGTAAACACGGAAGAGCGTGGCATCACCCGTAATCTCAGCCAGCAATTCATCAACGTGGCGGTAAAACCGCTGGCAAAGCGCAGGCTGGATGGCGGTGTAATGCTGTAGACCCCGATTCAAATCCTCATCCGCCTCGGGATGGAAGATCGCGCGCATCAAAGACCCACGATCTTGCGCGCCTTGGCCATGACTTCTTCGGTCGGAATTCCCTTCACCCGACCGCTTTCCAGCTCGGCCAGCCGCCGGTCGATCTCGCGGCCCCACGCTTCCTCGACGGCAGCGTCGGGTTCACTAAAAGTATCGATCAACATCAAATCCATCAGCTCGGCCGCCTGTTCGCGAGGGAGCCGGCGCGTCTCGGTATAAAGCTCCTTCAAGGTCATGGGTTCAGTGTGCATATTAGCGGCCTTGTTTCAACTCTCCCTTTATCCTTGGACCCATCGGCGGCTGCGGTTGGCGGCACAATGGCGAGGCATTGGATCTTACCTCATCGAATTGGCGCGCCATATTTGAAAGGTCATATGCGAGCGTGGAATGTTGAGGATATTGATCAGTCCTTGTTTGGGAATGGACCCTACTCAAGTCAGAGAAAAAGGGCTCGATGTTTGGTGTTAAATCGAAGGTTGCGCTAACGCTATCTAAGTCGCGAATGAACTGCGCAGGATTGGCGAAATTGGCGCTCATGGTTATTCGGCCTTACGGCGTATTCCGGTGCTCATATTTTAAGCCTGCGCCACCTAAAACTCTTCGGCCGAACCCCAGTTCGCAAGAATGCCGAGAATAACTGCTGCACATCTTCCGCGTTGAGGAGGTCACACTCAAGCCCTCGACTGACGAATTTGTCACTCTTGCGCAATAGACGCTTGCGTTCCATTCCTAGAATATTGGCCGCCCGGTAGTGACGATAGGCTCGCGGCCTCCGGACGGCGCACTCCCTCCATTCAAGGTGCCAGCCATTGAGGCCGTGTAGAGCTTGAACGTAGCTGCCGTCGGACGATTCAAGGCAGCAAAAACTGTTTCCGTTTCCGGTGTCCAACTCACTGAGAATCCTGAGAATGAATCCAGCGGACGGGTGTTTGCGCTCGAGCCCTCCCTCCGTGGTCAATTTCAAGACTGGTTTACTGAGTTTCTTTCCCGGGCTATCAACAAATTTTATGTCTCCGTCACTCCAAGCAAATCTGTTCTTGTTAGGCTTGCTCCTATGATCCTTGGACCCTTCGAACATGGGCACATTTAACAATTACAATTCCACATGAGCAACTGGAAACTCTAGACCTCAGAGCACTGGCTGCCAGCTCTGGGTCAAAATATTATTCCCAATAGCTTACTTCAGCAACAGCCAGCTCGTCAGCGGCTGCTGATAGAAACCGAGCAGGAGCGTCGCCAGGGCCAGGCCTGCCAGGGTGAGCACGCCCACCCACGAGGGGGCGGTGATCGCGGGCCCGGCCGGCGGGGCCGCGGGGGCGGACGCCGGGCGCCAGGACTCAAAAAACGCCGCCTTGATCCAGCCGAAGTAGTAATAGATGGAGACGACCACGCCGCCG
>JANMVS010000126.1:0-2154 GCA_031392885.1 Verrucomicrobiota bacterium | reverse complement strand
ATAGTCTCAAGCTCTCGATCTCGGCAGGCGACTCTCTCATTAGGCAGTGGCTTCAATCGCGGGTTTCTCCGATGGTTTGCCAGCTGGAGGGCCGGTCTCCGCACCGGCCGCGGGCGGCGGCCGGTGCGCCAGCCCGGACGGTACGGAGACCGCCCCTCCAAAAAATTTCGCGCTGCAGCGGGTTTGAAGACGCGCCTTAGCCCGAGTTCGTCAGTTCGTGAGGAAGGTGAAAATACTTTCAGAGGAGAACTCGTTTTGGTGGCGGAGCCGCTCAGAGGAGAGAGCGGCGCGCGAGTGATGTAGTGCCGAACACCCCCTTGTCGGGGGCGGTGATTTAAACGATACTGCCGGCATGTTCCTCCGTCGAAAAAACAAACAGTCCCGGGGCGTCGGTTACAGTTATTGGCACCTCTGCGAGACGGTGCGCACGGCGCGGGGACCGCGGCAGCGGGTCGTCGCTTCGCTGGGGAAACTCGACGAGGCGCAGGTCGCCGGCCTGCAAGGCGGCTGGGATGATTTGCCGGCCTTGTTGCGCGGGGAGCGACCGGCCGTGGGGACGGTGAGCGCAGCGCTGCCCGGCTTTGAGCCGCCGAGAGCGGCCGCGCCGGCGCAATGGGAACAGGCCGACGTGCGTCAGCTGCGTCTCGAACGTTCCCGTGATTTTGGGGAGTGTTATCTCGGGCTCGCGTTGTGGCACCGGCTCCGCCTCGACGAGCTGCTGGCGGAACTGCTGCCTGCGGGTCGGGAAGCGGTGGCCTGGTCGCAGGTGGCGGCGCTGCTCACGGTGGCGCGGTTTTGCGCGCAGCCTTCGGAACTGGGCGTGGCCGAGCACTGGTATGACACCACCGCCCTCGACGATCTGCTGGGGGTGGACCCGCGTTGGGTCAACGACGCCCGGCTCTATCGCGCGCTCGACCAACTCGGGGCCCACAAGGAGGCGCTTTGCACCCACCTGATGGCCCGCTACCGCGAGTGGTTCGGCGTGCGTTTCGAGTTTTTGCTCTACGACGTCACCAGCACTTACTTTGAGGGCCAGGCCGAGCGCAATCCGCAGGCCCAGCGCGGCTACTCGCGCGATCAACGCAGCGATTGCAAACAAGTGTGCATCGGTTTGGTCTGCACCCCCGAAGGCCTGCCGCTGTCCTTTGAGGTGTTTGCGGGCAACCGGCCCGATGTGACCACGGTCGAAGACATCGTGCGCGCGATGGAAGAAAAATACGGCGCGGCCGAACGCATCTGGGTGATGGATCGCGGCATGGTCAGCGAGGCGAACCTCGGTTTCTTGCGTGAACGCAAAGCGCGTTATCTGGTCGGCACCCCGAAGAGCTGGCTGCGGGCGCACGAAGCGACTTTGTTGGAAAAAACTGAGTGGCAACAGGTCCAGGCCGGGCTGGAAGTCCGGCTGGTGGAGCACCCCGCCGGCGAGCCGGGCGAGCGCTATGTGCTGTGTCGGAGCAGCGCGCGGGCTGAGAAAGAACGAGCCATGCTCCAGCGCCAGAGCGACCGGTTGACTGTTGAGCTGGTCAAGATCGACGCCTGGCTGCGGCGCAGCCCGCAAAGCGATCACGAAAGCGTGGGCCGGCGCATCGGCCGTCATCTCGGCAAAAATCCGGCGGCCGCCGCGATTATTCGCGCCATGGTCTGGCGCGATGAGCAAGGCCGCGCTGGTGGCCTGCAAATCACGAGCGAACTCGCCGCCGGCCAAACCGCGCACCGCCAGAAGGGCGCCTACCTCTTGCGCACCAATTGCGAGGAAACCGACCCGGCTCTGCTGTGGCGGTGGTACATCCAGCTCACGCAGGCGGAAGCCGCGTTTCGCACCGCCAAAAGCGACTTGGGCCTGCGCCCGGTCTTTCACCAAAAAGAAGACCGGGTGCAGGCGCACATTTTGGTCTGCTTCCTCGCGCTGGCGCTGTGGCGCACGCTCGAACAATGGATGCAGGCCAAGGGTCTGGGGTCTTGTGCGCGGCAATTGGTCAAACAACTTGCCGGCATCAAGAGCGCGGACGTTGTGGTGCCGATCAAGCGCGCGGGGGTGCTGACCGAACTTCGGCTCCGGGTGGTGACCACGCCCGACCCGGCCACCGCCCAATTGCTTGCGCACCTCGGGCTCCGCCTGCCCAAAGGCACGCGCCTCATCAGTAATGTAGTGCC
>JANMVS010000087.1:0-1576 GCA_031392885.1 Verrucomicrobiota bacterium | reverse complement strand
GGTGCTGCTCTCCTTGATGTTGATGGTGATGATATCACCGACGTGGGCGTAGCGGGAAGGATGGCCGATCTTGCCGATCATCGACGCGCGGCGCGCGCCGGTGTTGTCGGCAATATCGAGGATGGAACGCATCTGGATCATGGTGGTAGCTCCGGGGCAAAGGTTAGGCTTGGACCGCCTGGTTCGACTTGGTGGTCTTGGTGGGCACGGCGGCGGCGACGTCCTTCTCGGACACGGCCACGATATCAAGGCCGACGGAGGCCTCAACGATGCGGATCACGCGCCAGCGCTTCAGGCGGCTGATCGGACGGGTCTCCATGACCTCGATCTTGTCACCGACCTTGGACTCGTTCTTCTCGTCGTGGACGTGGAGGACGGTCTTGCGGTTGATGACCTTGTGATAAAGCGGGTGCGGCGTCTTGTAGGGGACCGTGACCTTGACGGACTTGTCGCCCATCTTGGAACTGACGAAACCAATCTGGGTCTTGCGGCGGTTGTGACGTACGGGAGTGGACATGGTGGTGAGCGGTTAGCGCCGGACTCAGGCGACCTGCGGGGTTTTCTTCTGCTGCAGAATGGTCTCCAAACGGGCGACATCCTTGCGGTATTCGCGGAGCAGGTGCGGTTTTTCGATCTGCCCGGTGTGCTTGCGCAGCCGGAGTTGGAGCAGCTTCTCGCGGGTCTCGCGGAGCTTGGTGGTGATCTCAGCGGGAGCGAGATCGCGGATTTCTTTGGAAGTCATGGCGGGCGTTCTCCGGTAAATTAAGTGGCAGTGCCTTCGCGGACGATGAAGCGGCAGCGGAAGGGTAATTTGGCGTCGGCCAGGCGGAAGGCTTCCCGGGCGATGGTGAGGGACACGCCGGCGAGTTCGAAGAGGACGGCGCCGGGCCTGATGACGGCGACGTAGTACTCGACCGGGCCTTTGCCCTGGCCCATGCGCACTTCGGCGGGCTTCTTGGTGACGGGCTTGTGCGGGAAGATGCGAATCCAGAGCTTGCCCTTGCGCTTGAGGTGGCGGGCAATGGTGACGCGGGCGGCCTCGATCTGCTGGCCGGTCATGGGACCACGGGACAGGGACTGCAGGCCGAATTCGCCGAAGGCGAGCGTGTTGCCGCGCTTGGCATTGCCAGCGCGGGAGCCTTTCATCGACTTGCGGTATTTGGTGCGGGCGGGTGATTGAATGGACATGGGAGTGAGCGGTGGAGTTGCTCAGGAAAGAGCGGTCTTAGTTGGCTTCGTCTTTTTTGCAGATCCAGCATTTGACGCCGATCTTGCCCCACACGGTCAGCGCTTCGGCGAAGCCGTAGTCGATGTTCTCGCGGAGGGTCTGGAGAGGAACGCGGCCCTGGCGCTGCCATTCGCGGCGGGCGATGTCGGCGCCACCGAGGCGGCCGGAGCACTGGATCTTGATGCCTTCGACGCCGAGGGACATCGCCATCTGGATGGACTTCTTGATGGCGCGACGGAACGCCACGCGGCGTTCGAGCTGGAGGGCGACGTTTTCGGCCACGAGCTGGGCCTCGACCTCGGGCTTCTTGACTTCCTGGATGTCGAGGAGGACTTCCTTGCCGGTCAG
>JANMVS010000083.1:0-1809 GCA_031392885.1 Verrucomicrobiota bacterium | reverse complement strand
GTTGATAGTGAAGCGACCGAAGACGCCTCCGCCATAGTCCGCCAGGTTGTTTTCGATTTTGCAGTTGTTTAGCGTTACGCGAACAAAAGGGCCTGAGTTGATGCCCCCGCCGACACCAAGGGCTTCCACCGTTTGGCCGAGAAAATGCGATCCCTTCGTTTCGCAATTCGAGACAATCAGGTCGGTGAGCGTCAAAGTCCCACTGTTGTAGATCCCGGCGCCGCCCTTCAGGTCGAACCCTGTGTCATTCGGGGGTTCGCTGGTGCGCCCGCCGGTCACGGTTAATCCCGAGATCGCAACTACGCCAGTATTCACGGCAAAAATCCGGTCGTCCACGACGTCGCCGGTGGTCACTTCGGGTCGTGCGTTGCGAAGGATGAGCTGGCTCGAGCCCGGCCCCACGATGCTCAGGTTCTTGTCGATCGTGAGCTTTCCCGCGAGCATTTGCACCGTTCCTACGACCTGCGGGGCAAACGTGATCATGCTGCCGGCGGGCGCATCTAGGATGGCCTGACGCAACGAGCCCGCGCCGGTGTCCAACAAGTTGGTCACGACCACATTCTGGCCGATCTCGACGCGGTCGAGCAGCACCGCGAAATCGCCGGAACCGCTGACGACGAAGGCGATCTCCAAGCTCGCCGCACTGGCCGTGAACGCCTCCGATGTTTTCTGGACGTAGGGCAGAGATCCGCCCACGGCCGGAACCACGTGGGTGGCTACGACCGTGACGCCGCCCGCAGTGACCTGCACGTTCGCGGTGCCCGTGCCGAGACGGGCGTTCTCGTAGTAGCGGAGGCGATACCGGGTGCCGACGGTAAAGCCCGACACAGTCTGGCTCAGCGTGCCCGCCGCTTGGATGAACGCCACCTTCTGGCCATCGGGAATGGTGCCGTTATCGGCGAACGGCCCCGCGGAGTCGTTGATCCCGCCGCTGCCGGCGGTGAAAGGCCAACCGGTGATGGTGCCGGTGCTACTGCCCGAACTGGCGTCCACTTCAAAGCTGGAGTTGACGATCGTCTGGCCGGCGGCCGGACTGGAGGAGAAGGTCAGCGCGCAAAGCGCTGCGAACAGGGAGGAGAAGACGTGTTTGTTCATGGATAGACGGGCTAACGAGGGATCTGAGGAGCCTCCGTTCGGGAGCGGGAGCAACGGACCGGAGACGTGGTGAGAAGGCGGCGTTTTCATCGGCAGATCGAACCGGGAAAACCCGAGCGCATCAGCTAACGCTGAAACCGCGCTGGGCCTCCCAAGGGCGGAGAGACTTCCAAAAAACTAGCCGCCAGTGATCGGAGGTGTCGAGAAGTTTCGCCTTCTGCCGAGCCCCACCAGCGCGCGACCCGATGGAGGGCTCCGCTCCGTGACGAAGCACTTCGACGCGGTCGTGGCGGCGCGCGCGCTGAGTGTGAGGATACGTTTCATGGTTGGGGTGCATCAATGGAGGGCACGGTTTGTCTTTGCTGCTGGTCTGTGGCATTCAGCGCTGAGCGGGCGGCGGAGTGAGAGGCAGGTCAGACCAAGCGAGGCCGACGTCCCGACCCAGGTGGTCGATGCTCTCTCTGCTAGGAATTCACTTTCGCGCTCGCCGCACCGGAAACGGTCAGACCGGGGATCGGCGTCGGGGAGTGAGGGGGTCTGATGAACGGAGTTCTGCGCTCATGGATGGCAAAGTTCTACACCCTTCCCCCAGCGCAAATGAAAATTTCGTGAGATTTCCCATCACTCGGAAATCCCCGTAAAAGCAAGCAGAGGAGCGTCGATTCCCAAAGGCGCAAATGGATGTTTTTGCGGAGGAACAAAAATAGGGAAAGC
>JANMVS010000043.1:0-10403 GCA_031392885.1 Verrucomicrobiota bacterium | reverse complement strand
GGGTGTAGAACCATGTTCCGTTATGCTGAATTCTTCGGTTGCGGCGTTTTGCGCCCGCCTTTTTTGCCCGAGGGCGGAAACCGACCGCCGCTACAGATATTGGTTTGTCCTTCTGGTAATGGGGCTGGCGGGGACGCTTTTTGCCCAACCGCCTCCCGACGCCACCGTCGCCACCGACGGCTCCGGCCAATACACCTCCCTCCAGGATGCCATCAGTGCGGCGCCCATGCGCACCGGCAGCACCGACCCGCGCTGGGTGATTTTTGTCAAGGCGGGCACCTACCGGGAACGCGTCTACGTCCAGCGGGAGCGCGGACGCATCGCCGTCATCGGCGAGGACGCCGAAAAAACCATCCTCACCTACGACCTGAATGCCAATCTGCCCGGTCCCGATGGCAAACCCATCGGCACCTTCCGCACGCCGACGCTCCAGGTGGATGGCGACGGCATGATCTGGGAAAACCTCACGATCGCCAACGATGCCGGCCGGCCCGGGCCGCGCCCCGACGGCCCGCCCGTGGCGCAGGCCTTGGCGCTCCGCGCCGACGGCGACCGGCTGGAGTTTCGTCACTGCCGTTTCCTTGGCTGGCAGGACACCATCCTCGTCAATCGCGGCCGGCACTACTTCGCGGACTGTTACATTGAGGGGCACGTGGATTTCATCTTCGGCGCGGCCACGGCGTATTTCGACCGCTGTCACATCCATTGCCTCAAGGACGGCTACATCACCGCCGCCTCGACGCCTGAGGGGCAGCCTGACGGTTTTGTTTTTGCCGATGGCAAAATCACCGGAGTCGAGGGAGTGAAAACCTACCTCGGCCGGCCGTGGCGCAACTATGCCCGGACGGTTTTCCTGCGCACGGAGATGTCCGCCGTCGTTCGGGCCGAGGGTTGGCACAATTGGAACAAGCCCGATGCCGAGAAGACCACGCACTACGCCGAGTTCGGCAGCACGGGTTCGGGGGCGGCACCCGGGTCCCGGGTCCCTTGGGCCCGTTCGCTGACCCTGCCGGAGGCGAAGGCCTTGACCGTGCAGCTGGTGCTGGGCGGTCCGGACCATTGGTCTCCGGCGGCCGACCTGGGCGCGTTGCAGTCGCAGCTCAATTCCGGGGACGAGAAGACGCTGGCCTTGCCAAAATTCTCGGTGAACGAGCACGCGGGCGACGACCAGTATGACGCCACGGGCATGGGTGGAGTGGAGGAGGAGCTGCGCAGCTCGCCTTTTTCCAATGAACTGACGGCGGTGGATTTGGAAATGGAGCAAGGCCTGGGGGCGGAAATTTCCACGGAGTTGGCCGCGATCAGCAGCCCGTCGCCGGCGGCCGCAGCCGCCGGGGAGGAACGGCTGAATTTGCGGGGTTTCCCCACGCCGATTCTGCGCAATGGGTTTACCCTGATGGGAATTCTGGAGACCCTGAACATCGACCGGACGATTGTGATCCAGGGGCCGCTGGTGCCCGTACTGGGCCGGGCGGCACCGGGCGGCATCCAGAATTTTATCACCACGCGTCCCTCGGCGCGGGACCGCAATAAATTCGAGGCCGGCATCACCTCGCAGCACCGGCAGCGGGTCAGCTGGGAATCCACCGGCGCGGTGCAGGCCAAACGGCTCTGGCAACGCTGGGCCGTCGACTGGTCGCGCAAACACGGCCCCGAGCAGTTTGTCCACGAGGATGATTTAACCGTCAGCGGCGCGTTGACCCTGAAACACAGCCGCGCGGCCAGCAGCCTGGTCAGCGTGGATTACCGGCGCTATGACGGCAACCTGACCCCGGGCATTCCGGAATACAAAACCACCGCCGGGCAGAAGGTGCTCGGACCCTATCTGCCCCTGGCCTACTTCAACTCCAACGGTCCCGGGACCGGCATCCTGCGCCAGAGCCTTGTGCTCGGCGCACAATTCGAGGGCCAGCTGACCCGGGCGCTGGCGTTGCGCGCCGCCGTGGAGGGCTGGTGGCGGGCGATTGATCAGGACCGCTTCACGACTTCTCAACTGGCGCTCGACACCGGTCTGCTCGAAGGCACGCGGGAACCGCGGCACGTGGCCCAGCGCCAGCAGGCGCTCGCCACGCACGTGGAACTGACCGGGCGCTTCCGCACCGCAGGCATCGAACACAAGCTCCTCGGCTATGCCGGCGTGACCTGGGGTGAATATGACCGCACGGACCGGGCCCTCTCGATTGCCGACCGCAACGCGCTGCCGGTGAGCGTGCGCCACTTCGGTCCCGCCGCGCCGGACTATTTGTTTCCCGCGTACACCCCGGAGCTTTTCTCCCGGATGGTGACAGACCGGCTCGAGACCGTGCGCTACACTTCGCTCGAGGTCGGTGACCGCGCCGCCTTCGCCCGTGGCCGCACCGTCGTCACGGCCGGCCTGCGACTGGACGATGTGGAACTCAAGGTGGACGATCGCAAACCCGGGGTTGCCTTGCCCCGAACCAGCGATCGCACGCGGCAGCTCAGCTTTCACAGCGGCGTCAACTACCAGCTGGTACGCAACCGTGCGCTGCTGTTCGCGAGCGCCAGCACCGCCTTTGATCCTTCGACGCCGGTGGACGCCCGCACCGGCCGGATCCAGCAGAATGAAACCACCCTGGGCTACGAGGGTGGCCTCAAGGGCCGGGCAAAGGCCGGCCGGTTCGATTACTCCGTCTCGGTGTTCCTGCTCTACAACCAGCACATTGCCCGGCGGAACCCACTCTATAACGATCCGGTGTTCGATGCCAACCAGACCCAGCCGCAACTCGTCGCGGCGGGGGAGGAGCGCTTCACCGGCATGCGCGCCGACCTCCGCTACAAATTGACGGACACCTTCACGGTCGCCTTCCGCGGGGTGCAGCTGGACGCGATTACAACCCGCTCGCCGGCCCTCGGCGCGGAGGTCGGACGCCAGATGACCCGCGTGCCGGTGGACACGGCCACGTGGCAATTGCGCTACGCTTCTGCCCAAGGCGCCCCCGGGCTCAGTGTCAGCGCGGCCCTCACCTATGTCGGGCCATATGTCGCCAACTACGAGGATGCCCGGCACGCCTATCTGGAATATCCGGGTTACCGCCTGCTCTCGCTCAGCACCGGCTATATCTGGAAGGCGGGCCCGCGGCAATTCACGCTCGGACTCAGTCTGCGCAACGCCCTGGCGCGCGATCTTGTGGCCAGCAACGCGCGGGTCGGCGCGGCCCGCGAGCTGGGCGGCTCGGTGCGGATGACGTTCTAACCCCTGACCAAGGATACCTTTCTCCTGGCGCAAAATATAAATCAGAATGCGCAATAAGCGATATACGCTGCTCGCCCATCCTGCTCTCACCCGCATTGCGTGGGCCAAGCCAATCACGGCCGAGCAAGCCGCGGTGCTCACTCCGGTTAGAGTGTTGGGCGGGGTTGACGGCGGGAATCCACTCCTCCCATGAAGGCGTCGCTCATGCTGCTGGCCTGGCTGCCCGCGCTGGCTTGCGCGACGGATGCACCTGCGGTGCCCACGCCCCATATTGTGCTGGTGGGCGATTCCACGGTCACGGATCAGTCGGGATGGGGGAGCGGCTTTCGGCGGTTTGTCACGGCAGACGCGATCGTCAGCAACTTGGCCCAGAACGGTCGCAGCTCCAAGAGCTTCATCGCCGAGGGTCATTGGGCGAAGGCACTGGCCCGGAAGGGCGACTATTACCTCATTCAGTTTGGCCATAACGATCAGCCGGGCAAGGGACCGGACCGCGAGACCGACCCGGCGACCACCTACACGGCCAACATGGCGCGTTACGTCGACGGGGTCCTTGCCCTCGGCGCGCAACCTGTGCTCGTGACTTCACTGGTGCGGAGGAATTTTTCCCCGACCGATCCCGCCCGTATCGATTCAACGCTCACGCCCTATGTCGAGGCGGTGAGAAAATTGGCGGCGGAGAAAAATATCCCGCTCATCGACCTTCACGCGCTCAGCTTGGCCTGCTGCGAAAAAATCGGCCCGGCGGAGACGGCTAAGCTCAATCCGGTCAAGCCCGACGGCTCGCCCGATACCACGCATTTGGATTTTTCCCGCAGTGCAGTCTTCGCCCGGTTGGTCGCAGTCGCCGGCCATCCGGTTTCACGCCGACAGCTGCTGGATCTATTATCCCGACCCGGACTTTGGGATCTATGTCGTGACCGCCACCGTCAGCCGTTCGGTCGGCGCCAAGGTCGGGGTATTCGCGAGCGGCACGCGGGGCGCTTTCGCTGATTTCATCCCGTTCCAGGTCGGTCCCCCGCAGTAACTCGCCCCCTGGTTGCCCAAGACCATCGGCGGGTAGTATTCTAATTACGCAAAAGATGAAGTATATTGCGCAATAATCGATATACGCCCTGCCAGCTTCCCGCTATGCTTTGCAATTCCCCAACCCCTGATCTTGTTTCCCCATGAGCGCATATCTTGACGAACTGTTTGGTCTCACCGGCAAGGTGGCCGTCGTCATCGGCGGCACGGGTGAACTCTGCGGCGCGATGGCTGAGGGCCTCGCCGGCGCCGGCGCCGAGGTCGTCATCGTCGGCCGCAACGTCGAAAAAGCCACGGCCCGCCTCGCCAGGATCGCCGCGGCCGGCGGCAAGGCATGGTTCCACGCCGCCGAGGCCACCAGCAAGGCGGAGGTCGAGGGCCTGCGCGACGCGGTGCTCCAGCGCAGCGGCCGGATTGATGTCGTCGTCAATGGCGCGGGGATCAACTCCGCCACACCGTTCTTCGACATCACGGAGGAGGAGTTTGATCGCATCGTGCGCGTCAATCTCAAGGGCGTCTTCCTCGGTTGCCAGGTCTTCGGGAAGTATCTCGTCGACCGCGGCCAGGGCGGCTCGATCATCAACCTCGGCTCGATGTCCGGTGTCGTGCCACTGTCACGGGTCTTCACCTATTCGGCGACGAAGGGCGCGGTGCACAACCTGTCGCTCAACCTCGCCCGCGAGTGGGCGCCGCACCAGGTGCGGGTCAACGTCCTCGTGCCCGGCTTTTTTCCCGCCGAGCAAAACAAGAAGGTCCTCACCCCGGAACGGGTTTCCCACATCATGGGTCACACGCCGATGAAACGCTTCGGCGCGGCCCGTGAGCTCATCGGCGCCACGCTCCTCCTGGCCAGCGATGGAGCGGGCTCCTTCATCACCGGTGACGAGATCATCGTGGACGGCGGGTACCACGCGATGACGATCTGAGCGCCGCTTCGCAGCGCCGTTTAAGCAACATGTTTAAGTTGAAGAGCCTGAATCCGCGCCTGCTGTCCGTCACTTCGGCTT
Source organism: Verrucomicrobiota bacterium (assembly GCA_031392885.1). Classification (GTDB taxonomy): domain Bacteria; phylum Verrucomicrobiota; class Verrucomicrobiia; order Opitutales; family Opitutaceae; genus Lacunisphaera. Next base: position 5,156 of record JANMVS010000043.1, on the reverse strand, counting down.
AAACTTCCAACTTCAACTCGTTATCCCATGTCCGCCATCAACCACTTCCTGCTGAAGCACAATCTGCGCATCGCGCAGAACCCGTGCGTCAGCCCCGATTTTTGCCTCGATTGGGCGGCCTTGCTGGCCGATCTGCGCGCGGGCCGCATCACGACCCATGCCAAAAGCCGCTTTGTCACCGCCGCCGGCGCCTGGACCCTGATGGAAAATGCCGCGGGCGATTGTGCCTGGCACTTGGCCGCCCCGACCCAGCCGCTGGCCGACGGCGCTGCGCTGGCCGACGGTTCGGCGGTCTTCCCCGCCACCTGGGCCAATCTGCTTACCCTGAAAAATCTTATTCAGGAGCATGACGCGGCCTCGACCATTTTCCCCAGCACCGCCGGCAATCTCGGCCACCGCACGCTGGGCGTGGGGGCGCGTTTCACCACGTTGCACTGGCCGGCGGTCGAGTGGGCGATGAGTGCGCTCGAACTCGGCGTGACAGCCAACCAGAACAGCATCCCGCGCGAATTGGTCTACGATGTCGACGCCATGCTGACCAACCAGCTTGACACCGTGCCGTTCCCGTTCATCGGCACCAATGTGCCCGAGGGCCATCAGGGCCAGAGCGTGGAGGGCATGAGTCACGGCGGCGTTCTCTCCAAGCTCAAGACCGGCTTCCACCATCGGAAGATCGCCTGGTCGTTCAATGCCGACCACCAGCCCATCGGCGGCAAGTTTGATTCGCGTGAGGACACCCTCGTGCGCGGCTGCCTGCTCGCCAGCTACATCACCTTCGATCTTTCCCCCGAACTGGCACTGAGCCAGCCGGCGAAACTCGCCGACATTCCCGCCGCCCTCGTGACCCAGACCCGGTCTCGCGTCGCCGCGGCCGGGGTGAAGCTGAACGATGAGGCTTTCAACTCGCTGCTGGTCACCGTCTGGCCCCCGCTGCTGAAGATGAAGCGCCGCGATGAGAAATATGCCGCCGCCCGCGCCGCCGCGTACACCACCGCCGCCGGCCGCCGCTACCTGCGCGAGCTGTCCATCGACGAATTGCCGGGTTTAACCACCCCCGAGACCACCGCCGTCATGCTCGCGCTGTGCGAGGTCCTCGCGATGCCGGTCAACTATGTGGCGCCCGCCTTCGGCTTTCAGAAGAACATGCCGTATCCGGACAACGCGGCGCTCCGCCTTCTGATCCAGAAACAGTGGGACGTCTGTGCGAAGTTTGGCGTCAGTCTCGGTTTCCATTCCGGCTCCGGCAAATCTGCGGAGAACTACCGCGTGATGGGCGAGGTGACCGGCAGCCGGCTCGAGATCAAGACCAGCGGCCGTTACACCTACGAGATGGGCCTCGCCGTCTTTGCCTCGCGGAACGCGGCGGACCAGGCGCTGTGGCACGACTGGTATCGCTTCACGCTCGAGCTCGCCCTGACCGGCGCGTTCAGCCGCGACGCCACGGAGCAGAAGATGGCGCGGATCTTTGTGCTGACTTCGCTGGAAAATGGCGGCGCAGCGACCTCGCTGCGCAAGGAACACGGCGGGGTCGCCGTGGCTCCAGTTGATGATGTTTTCGCTTCCCCCGCCACCTGCCGCACCGCGCTGGAGGCGCTGCCGCCGTCACCGGAGCACATGTTCTTCTTCGAGTACAATTTCCTCTACGTCCTGGCGGCCGGGGGCAAGGCGGAGAAGTCGGCCCTCGGCGATCATGCTCCCGCGGGCTACGCCCAGCGTGCCCGCTTCTACGCCATCAGCCCGGAGGCGCGGCTCAACTATTCGAAGGGCGTCGCCCGTTACCTCATCTTCCTCGCGGAAACGACGGGGCTGGTCGCCGCCGAGCGTTGTGCCGCCACCGCAAAACTTCTCTCGAGTTACACCACACTCGACGCGATGCTGAATGATATTTCCCGGTAATCTCGAATTTATTTAACCACGGATTTCACGGATTGGATCGGATAAATCCGTTTCTATCCGGTTAATCTGTGGTAGAAAACACCCCCGAACTTCGATGCAGCCCTTCATTCACGACGACTTTCTCCTGCAAACAGACGCGGCCCGCGAGCTGTATCACACCTGCGCGAAAGCCGAGCCGATCTACGATTACCACTGTCATCTGCCCGCGGCGCAGATCGCCGACAACCACCGCTTTGCCGACCTGAGCGAGATCTGGCTCGGTGGCGACCACTACAAGTGGCGGGCCCTGCGCGCGAACGGCGTGGCCGAGCGTCTCTGCACCGGTGACGCCTCGCCGTGGGAGAAGCATGCCGCCTGGTGCGCCACCGTACCCTATACGCTGCGCAACCCGCTCTACCACTGGTCGCATCTCGAGTTGAAGCGCTATTTTGGGATCGATGCCGTGATCAATCCGGCCTCGGCCAGGGAAATCTGGGAGCAAGCCAATGCGAAACTCGCGAACCTGCGCGTCCACGACATTCTGGCGGCCAACCAGGTCGCGGTCATCTGCACAACCGACGACCCGGCGGATTCACTCGAAACCCACGAGCGCATCCGGAAGACCGGGATCAAAACCCGCGTCTATCCGACCTTCCGGCCCGACCAGGCTTTCATCGTCCACCAACCGGACGCCTTCAATCCTTACCTGGAAAAGCTCGCCGGGGCGGCCGGTTCGGGCGCGATCAAGTCCTTCGATGATTTCCTCGCGACGCTGAAGAAGCGCCACGACGACTTCCACGCGTTCGGCGGCCGGCTGTCCGACCACGGCATGGAAAACGCCTTTGCCGAGCCCTGCACCGCCGCCGAGGCGAGGGCGATCTTCGCCGCCGCGCGGCAGGGTCGCGCCGCCACCCCTGATGAGTTGGCGCGTTATAGCTCGTTCCTCATGCTCGAGCTCGGCCGCTGGGATGCGGCGCGCGGGTGGACAAAGCAGCTCCATCTCGGCGCCCTGCGCAGCAACAACACGCGCCTGCTGAAAAAAATCGGACCTGACACGGGTTTTGATTCCATCGGCGACTTCTCGCAGGCCCGCGCGCTCAGCCGGTACCTCGACACGCTGGATGCAACCGGCGAACTGCCGCGGACCGTGCTCTACAATCTCAATCCGGCGGACAACTACATTTTCGCGACGATGATCGGCAATTTCCAGGACGGCACCATCGCGGGCAAGCTGCAGTTTGGCAGCGGCTGGTGGTTCCTGGACCAGAAGGAGGCGATGGAATGGCAGCTGAATGCGCTGTCCAGTCTCGGGCTGCTCCGCCGTTTCGTCGGCATGCTGACGGATTCGCGGAGTTTCCTGTCCTACACCCGTCACGAATATTTCCGCCGCGTGCTGTGCAACCTCCTCGGTTCCGAGATGGAGCGCGGTGAACTGCCCGCCGACCGCGCGCTGGTCGGCGCGATGGTGCGCGAGGTCTGCTTCAGCAACGCCCGCGGTTACTTCCGGCTCGGCCTGGATGCCGCCTACGCGGAATAAGGCAGCTGGGCCGTCGACCAGGTAGGGCGGGTCGTCCCCGACGAGCCGGGCCGTCCTGGCCAAAAAAACAGGTGAATTTCACCACGAAAAACACGAAGTGATGAACTTAGGAAAAAACGAGGGAAGGAGTGGTGGCACTGAACAGTGAAGTCCGGAATGGTTCAGATTCCCTCTGAAGGTATTCCTTTCGTGTCTTTGGTGTTTTTCGTGGTGACCAACTACTGCCTGCTCCCGGCTTAGGTGGTTACCGGTGGGCCCGCGTTACCGAGCGAATGCGACATCTGCCACTGGTTCGCGCTTTGCCGGCGCCCCCCGGCCGGGCTGGCCGTCCGCCGAGTTCACCCCCTGCATGCCCAGCCGGACGATGAGCATCGTGACCAATGAACTGAGCGGCATGAGAATCGCGGCCAGCAACGGGCTCATGTGACCCAGGGCGGCGAGCCCGACGGCGAGCGCATTGTAGACGACCGAGAAGGTCAGCAACCACGCTTGGGTGCGCCGCCGGGCGGTGTTGATGATGAAGAGTTGCTGCAGACCCTCGAGCCCGCGGCCGAGATAATAAAAGTCGGCCTTGGACTCAAGCAGGCCGCGGTGGATGACCGGCGTACCGCGGGCAAACGCCGCATCAAAGGCCAGGCTGTCGTTGGCTCCGTCGCCGAGCATCAACGTGTCGCACCGGTCGTGGGCGCGGAGCCAGGCCGCCTTCTCCGGCGCCGTGCATTCCCCGAGCGCGTTCGCGGGCGGGAGGCCGAGCGCCGCAGCCATGGCCGCCACTTTCGCGCGGCGATCACCGCTGAGGATAAATATTTCAAAACCGAGCCCGCGCAGGGCGTCGATCTCCTCCCGCGCCCCCGCCCGAGTCGTGTCTGCGAAGCGGAACTGCGCCCGCACCGAGCCCGCGGAGACGAACTCCGCGTCATGCGCCCCGGACGCAGAGTAACCCAATAGGTTACTTGTGCCTGAAGTGCCGCCCCGCCAGCCGGGCCGGCCGAGCGACCAGGTGCCGGCGGTCGAGCGCAGGGTGACGCCGTTGCCGGGTTCCTCGTGAATTTCCTGATCGGGTAGATCCGCCGGCTGAGTTGCCGCTTCTGCTGGCTCGACCGGAGGATCTGTTTGGTCCGTCGGACCGCTGGCGAGCAGGTTTTCCAGGAGCGACTGGCTCACCGGGTGCGGGTTGTCGCGCACGAGCGCCAGCAGCCCGGCGCGATCCGCCGGCGACAGGGCGGTCAGCGCCTCCGGGTTTTGCAGCACCGGGGTCTCCAGCGTGAGCGTGCCGGTTTTGTCGAAAATAATCTTCCGGATGCGCCCCAGTCGCGGCCAGAGGTCGGACTCGCGCACAAACACGCCGGCCCGCCGCAAGGCCACCGTCGCGAGTTCGTCGGCGAGCGGGAAAGCCAGGCCGATGGCGCACGGGCACGACACGACCAGCACGGCGGTGACAACCGACCAGGTGCGCACGGCGTCGTGCGTGGAAAGCCACCACGCCAGCCCCGCCCCGGCGGCGAGCAGAAAAATCGCCGCCAGATAACCCGACACGATCCGCTCCAGGAAACGATGCCGGTAGGCATCGCGCCGGGCGGGCTGGAGGAGTTGGGCGAGCAGTGAGTCGCGCCAGGGCTGAACGGCGCGCAGCCGGACCGGGGCCCGGTTGAGATTGACCGCGCCCGCCGGGATGCGGGCACCGGACCGGCAGTCGCGCGGATCGGCCTCGCCGTTGATCCAGGCGGTGCCGAAGGTGGCCGCG
>JANMVS010000031.1:0-1797 GCA_031392885.1 Verrucomicrobiota bacterium | reverse complement strand
GCACGCGAATCCCGGCCTCGACCGCGGCGGTGCCGCAGTCGTAGAGCTGGAAGCCGTTGAGATCCCCCGGGAGGATGGAGGCAAGTTTCTCCATCAGCTCGGTTTTGATGGGCGTGGTGAAGTCATGCGCGTTCATCAGCTGGCCGGCGGCCTTCGCGATGCCCTCGCTGATCTTTGGATGGCAGTGGCCCAGGGTGGTGACGTAGATGCCCGAGGAGAAATCGATGTATTCGTTGCCATCGACATCGCGCAGGACGCAGCCGGAACCGGAGACGAAGGAGACGGGGAACAGCTTCACCTGGCTGCTCAGGCCCTTGAAGTGCTTCGTGCAGCGGTCATGCCAGTGCTTGGATTGCGGTCCCGGGGGCGGCACCGGCAGGTGGGGGACGCGCTGCAGATCGACGCGGCCCCAGTCGAGGGTGGAGAAGGATGCGGTGGCGGAGGTGCTCATGGAAAAAACTCAGGGTTTCACGGAGATGACTTGGGTCCCCAGCTTGGCGAAGCGCTTGAGCGCGGCGGCGGGAGCGGCGGTATCGGTGATGAATATATCCACATCGGCCAGCGTGCCGGAGCAGGCGAGGGCGGTGGCGCCGATCTTGGTGTGGTCGGCCAGCACGACGGACTTTTCCGCGACGCGGCGCATGACCTTGTCCACGGCCGCGAGCCGGAGGTCGGTATTATAGATGGCGCCATTGGCGCCAATGCCATCCGCACCCTGAAAAGCGAAGTCCGCGGCAAAGAGTTCGAGGCAGTGCTCCGTAACGGGGCCGGTGAGATCAGGGCTGCCCCGGCGGATGACGCCGCCCAAGAGGATGACCTCGACGCCCGCCGCATGCTGCAGTTCCGAGGCGACGGCCAGACTTGGCGTGATGACGGTGAGATCCTGCCCGTCCTTAAGCAGGGTGGCCAGCTCCAGCGTCGTGGTGCCGTTGTCGAGGATCAGGCGCTGGCCCGGCTGGATGAGTTTGCGGGCCGCGGCGGCGATCGCCTGCTTCAGGGGGCGATTGTGCTCCCGGCGTTCGCGGTAATCGAATTCCAGCATCATGCGCTCGGTGAGGACGGCGCCGCCATGCGTGCGCTGGATGTGCGATTGCCCCTCGAGGGCGGTGAGATCGCGGCGCACGGTCATTTCACTGACCCCGAAGGTGCGGGCCAACACCGAGACCGACACCCCGGGACCAGCCGCGAAACGCTGGCGGATGTGGGCCTGCCGGGCGGCGGACGGAAGTTTTTTCACGATGCGCAGGAGGCGAAGAATGTGCGGAAATGTCAAATGCATACATAAAACAACAAATAATAACATTTACACCGAGGGCCAATCCGGACCAAAGTTTGTCCGTCGCATGCCGCCCAGCCCCCATTCCCCGGCCTCCGCCCTGCTGGCAGGCGCGGCCACGGCCGATCTCACTCCGCAGGACCCCGTCTTCCTTTTTGGTTATCCCCATGTGGCGCGACTCAGTACGGGGGTGCATGACCGGCTGGAAGCCGCGGCGCTTTACCTGCGGCAGGATCGGCAGGCGGTGCTGTTCATCGCGAACGACCTGATCTTCGTCTCCAAGCAGCTGTGCAGTGAGGTGCGTCGCCGCATCAGCATCAAAACCGGCGTGCCGATGGACGCGATTGCGATTACCACCACGCACACCCACTCGGGACCGGTCACCGTCGACTACCTGAGCAATAGTGCAGATCCCGTGGTGCCAAAGGCGGATCCCCAATACCTGAAGTGGGTGGCCGACAGCATGGTGGAAGCGGGCTGCGTGGCGGTCCGTTCCGCCCGTCCGGCCGAGGTGGGTCTCG
>JANMVS010000585.1:0-14362 GCA_031392885.1 Verrucomicrobiota bacterium | reverse complement strand
CTTTCGGCCCAGCTTCTCCCGGGACAAACGACCACCATTGAGCTGCGCGGCAGTCAGATTCCCGGCCCGGCCCAGCAGAAAATCGGCACCGACCCAGACTGGTTTGCCAATATGACCAACTGGCGACGCGACCCCGCCGGTGCCCACGCCGAGTGGCTCCGGGCGATGCGGGCCTGGCGCCAGGAACAGCTGGCCAGGATTCAGTACGACGATGCCCAATACCGGCGGCCGGAACTGCTCTGGACCCAGCGGAATTTTGTGCAGCCGCAGGCCATGGTCGAGGAACGCTATCTCTACGATCCCGTCCAGCAGCGCTACACGGTGGATCGCTATCTGGACGATCTGGACCGGCGCTACGGTGGCATCGATAGCGTGCTGCTCTGGCCCGTCTACCCGAACATCGGCATCGACAACCGCAACCAGTGGGATCTCCCGCGGGACATGCCCGGCGGCATCCCCGCCTTGCGCGCCATGATTGCGGATTTTCATCGTCGCGGCGTGAAGGTCTTCTTCCCGACGATGCCCTGGGCCACCGGCTCGCGCGACGAAGGCCGGCCCAACGCGGCCGCCATCGCGAAGCTGATGACGGAGATCGGCGCCGACGGCGTGAACGGCGACACCATGGATGGACTGCCCCTGGAGTACCGCACCGCCTCGGACGCCACCGGACATCCGTTGGCCTTCGAGCCCGAACTCTCAATGCGGGAGGATGGAATGCTCGCCTACAATCAACAGAGCTGGGCCTACTGGGATTTTCCCTTCGTGCCGATGGTGAGCAAATGGAAATGGCTGGAGCCGCGGCATCTGATCAATGTGTGCGATCGCTGGGCGACGGACCACACGAACGTCCTGCAGGCCGCGTTTTTCAACGGCGTCGGGGTCGAGAGCTGGGAAAACATCTGGGGTTTCTGGAATCAATTTACCCCCCGCGACGCCGAGGCCCTGCGGCGCATCAGCACGATCTACCGCGCTGAGCCGGAGCTCATCGTGAGTCAGGACTGGACGCCGCATGTGCCGACCCTGCATTACGGCGTGTACGCGAGCAGTTTTCCCGGGGCGGGCCGCACCCTCTGGACCATCATCAACCGCAACGAATTTGACGTCCGCGAAGGCGTCATGACGGTCGAACACGCGGCCGGCCGGCGCTATTATGACCTGTGGAACGGCATCGAAATTTCCCCGCGGATTGCCGGTGACCGGGCCGTGCTCAGTGTCGCGTTGGAACCGCGCGGTTACGGGGCGGTGCTCGCGTTCGAAGCCAGTGACGGCACGCCGTCCCTCGCTTCGCTGCTCACGACCATGCGGGCATACGCGGCCAAACCACTGCAGTCGTATTCCAGTGAGTGGCGGTTTCTGCCCCAGCAGATCGTTGTGATCGAGCCGACCGCCCCCGCCGCGGCGACACCCCGCGGGATGATTCGCATCCCCAGCGGTGATTTTGTCTTCCAGGTCCATGGGATCGAGATCGAAGGCGAGAACCGGATCGGCCTCGATGTGCAGTATCCGTGGGAAGCCTCCCCGCGGCGGGCCCATTACCATCCGATGGCCATGCAGACCTATTTTATCGACCGGTATCCGGTGACCAATGCCGAGTTCAAGGTGTTCGTCGATGCCGCCCGCTACCACCCCGCGGACGACCACAACTTTCTTCAGCATTGGCTCAATGGTGCTTCGCGACCTGGGGAAGAAAATCGCCCGGTCACGTGGGTATCACTGGAGGATGCCCGCGCCTACGCCCGCTGGGCCGGCAAGCGGCTGCCCCATGAATGGGAATGGCAGTATGCCGCGCAGGGCACCGACGGCCGACTGTTTCCTTGGGGTAACGCGTGGGATGCTGCCGCAGTGCCCATTCCCTACCAAGGGCGCGATCTCCCTCCGCCGTCCGCTGTCGACGCCCATCCCAAGGGCGCCAGTCCGTTTGGCGTCGAGGACCTGGTGGGCAACATCTGGCAGTGGACCGATGAATACACGGATGAGCACACCCGTGCTGCCGTCCTGCGGGGCGGGAGTTTCTATCAACCGCAGAATTCCTACTGGTATTTTCCCCAAGCCTACAAGCTGACCGAGCACGGCAAGTATCTCCTGATGGCCCCGGCCAAAGACCGGGCCGGCACGCTGGGTTTTCGCTGCGTGAAGAATGGGCCGTGAGCCGATACGGGATCATGCAATTGAGCAAGCGCTACGCAGTTGAAATGACCCCCTGATTGGTGGAACCCGGCCTCCAGACGGGTTGGCTTAGGGCGCCGAGGGCCCAATGCGTCCGGCGTGTCCTCCATAGCCTTGACGACGGAGGGAGGCCACGTTCCACCAAAGGCTGCATGAGTCTGGCTGAGCCACGCCCGCCCGTTTCAGCTGGCCGCGATGCCAATCGGCTTGCCGTGGGCGGAGTCTTGAAAATGATCGGGGACGTGAACGTCATGCACCCAGTGCAGACCGGCCCCGAGTGGAGCAGTCCGCCCATGCTGGGGCGATCAGGCAAGGTAGCCTTGACCCTGGGCGGGGGCGGGGCGCGGGCCGCGTATCATGCCGGGTTTCTCCGCCGCCTGGGCGAACTCCATCCCGACCTCCAATTCCCGGTGCTTTCGGGCGTTTCCGCCGGAGCCATCAACATCACCTGCCTCGGCTCGGGCACGGGCTCGTTCCGGGAAAATGCGGCGGCGCTCGCTGATTTCTGGAGCAGTATCACGATCAACCAGGTGTTTCGCTCCGACTGGACGGCGACCATGGGCTATATGCTACGCTGGATGGGGCGTCTCGTGACCGGCGGCACCCGGTTTTCCCCGCGCGCGCGAAGTCTGGTCGACACCAGTCCGTTGCGGACCTTTCTCACCGCCGCCCTGGCCCCCGGGGGCGCCGGTCGCTTGCAGCGTGTGGCCGAAAATGTCCGCCGCGGCCGGTTGGATGCCGTGGCCGTGACGACGACTAATTTCCTGACCGGCATTTCGACGACTTGGGTGGAGAGCCGGGAAATTGTCGCCTGGCAGCGGCGCGGTCGGTGCGGATTGCCGGCGGATCTCGCAATTGATCATGTGATGGCCTCGTGCGCCCTGCCGCTCTTTTTTCCCGCCGTGCGGCTGGAGAATTCATGGCATGGGGATGGGGGCATCCGGCTGGTTTCGCCGCTGTCGCCCGCCATTCACCTTGGCGCCACGCGCATTTTGGCCATTTCCTCCCGGCCCGACCGTTCCTTGCCCGAGGCTGATCCGATCGCCCCCATGCCTTATCCCGCGCCCGCCAGCATCATCGGCCACATGTTGGATGCCGTGTTTTTGGACGTGCTGGATCAGGACGCGCTGCATCTGCAGCGGCTCAATCATCTGTTGGACCGGCAGCCGCCGCAAAATCAGTCCGGCTTGAGCCGGATCGAGTTGTTGCTCGTGCGGCCGTCGGAGGATCTGGCGGCGCTGGCACTGGGGCACGAAGCCGAACTGCCGCGGGCCTTTCGCTTTGCGACTCGCGGCCTGGGCACGCGCGAGGCCGGACATTCCGATTTGCTCGCCACCGTCATGTTCACCCACGGCTATGTGCGGCAGCTGATGGCGATCGGGGCCAAGGATGCGGAGGCCCGGCATGAGGAGATCGCCGCCTTTGTGCGCGGCTGAAACTGGTGGGTGCGAATAGGCGAGGAACGGACCAATGCTTTTTGACCACGGATGGCACGGATTTGATCTGGATAGGGATTCCCGAAGCAAGCCCCGGGGCATTTCAAACTCGCGGGCAGGGTTCGCCCGCGCTCCAGCCTGCTCACTGCTTGCGGCGAAACCACCGGCCGGCGAGTTGGAGGAACGACACGGGTGGAGGGTCCGCTCGGCGGGAGTCAGGCGAACTCCAGCCGCCGGATCCGGTGCTGGAGATTGATGGCGTAGCGGGTCCAGGAGCGGGCGATGCGCTTGGTATCGATCAACGTCAGGTTGCCGCAGCGGGAAAGGGTGTGCAGTCCGTCGCCGTGGGTGGAGGAGATGAGATCGCCCGTGAGTCGGGAGTTGAGGTGTTCCACCGCGACGTGTTTGGGGTCCAGGGTGGTGAAGCGGAGGAAGCGGAGCGCGCCGCCATAGGTCTGGCTGCAGTCCTGCACCGGCAGCGTCACGTGTCCGTCCGCTCCAACGAAGGGCGTGCCACCGGGGCGGGCACCGGCGCGGTCATCAAGAATTGGATTTAACGGATGCTGCCGCCAGGGTCCGGACAGTTTTTCGGCATGGGCCACGTGGAGCTCGCGCTGGTCCCGGGCCTTCGGGCCGACAATGGTGAAGAACATCCACCAGCGGCCTTCATGCAAAATAACGGAGGCCTCGGCACCGGGCACACCGGAGAGTAACGGGGTTTCGCGCACCCACTCGCCGGGAAATTGCCGGGCGCGGTAAAGGGCGACCTCCCGATTTTTATGGCTTTCCGGAATCATGAAAATATCGCCGCCGTCCTCGACGAGAAACGGATAGGAGAGATGGAAGGGCCGGGCCAGGACGGTTCTTTTGTCCCGCCAAGACAGATCAGGACCGAATTCATGATGCTCAATCACCGCGTGTTTTGTGCGGTAGTCAAAGGCCTCGACGAAGACATGGGTCGCGCCCCGGTATTGCAGGCCGAACGGATCGGCCAGGTAACGCCAGGGACCGGGGTCGGGCAGCCAAACGATCCGCTCCCGCCAGGCGGCCAAGGCCGCCGGTTCCAGCAAAGTACCGATCGGCGCCGCCACGATACCCGCCTGCCATAAATCCGTCTTCGGGGGCAAACTCATGTCGCGACCGCCACGCGGCGGGCCAACTTGGCCCGGCTCCGCTGCTTGGCCTCGATGACGTGCGCATAAAAATCGTTAATATTGGCGAGGCGGGCGACGGGATCAAAGAGGCTCAAGTCATAGCCTATCCGCGGCAGACCATGGTTGGTGCAGAACTGTCCGTAGGCGGCCGTAATCGCGGCGGCAATCGCGGCGATGGAATCGGGCGGCACGAGCACGGCGGGCTGGTCACGCAGATATTCGGCCGGGCCTTCCGCGGCGCTGGCGATGATCGGGAGACCAGCGCTCATGGCTTCAACAATGGCCAGGCCAAAGGACTCCTCGCGGGAGGGTGAGATGAAAAGGTCGAGGTCTTGCAGGCAGTGGTGGATATCCGAACGAAAACCAAGGAGGTGGATCCGTGAATCGCCCTTGCGCAGCGTCTCGAGCCGGGAGCGTTGGGGCCCCTCGCCAAGTATTACCAGTGCAGCCTGGGCCGGGGCGCCGGCACAAAATGCCGAGATAAGGACGTCCATGCCCTTACTTGCGTGCAAGCGCCCGACCGCGCCGATGAGAAACACATCTTCGCTCAATCCCAGTTGTTCGCGGAGGCCCGGCGTGCTGGATTTAGTGGGTTCCAGGGGAAGCCAGTTGGGGATGACACGGGCCAGTCCGCGAAAATCGGCGAGGTGAGCGCTTTGGGCCCGGTTGACGCAAATGAGCCCGTTGAGCCCGGCGTGCTGGTGCGCCTTATAGCCAACGTGAAGCGTAGCCACAGTCTGGTGTTGTTCCGAGACTCTGCTGAGCGCCTTGCAGGCTGCGCTCAGATGCCCGTGGCAAATGTCGGGCTTGAGGTCGTCGACCAGGTTGCGCAGGAGCAGGCTGCGGAAAAACCAGTTGAAACCGTGGAAATGGACTTTGTCTGATAATGCATCTCGGAGGGGCGACGAGCGCATACCGGCCACATGCACCTCATGCCCCGCCATGGTCTGGCGATTGGCCAGATCGATACAATAGCGTTCAGAACCTGCGATGCGGGATGAGAAAAGAACATGAAGGATGCGCATGGAGTGACCTGTAGTGGATAAACTGAGATTACCGCGGAAGGGCGGCAATGAACCTTAGTATATCCGGCAGGCGTTTTCTGCTAGGCCACGTCTAATTAAGTTGTAGGATGATATCCTACGCAATCGTCACGCAACAGGCTCACCTGCCGGGGCTGCCAGTTTTAACGCCGGGTCTCCGTCCAACGGATCGCTTCACGGACCAGTTCGCTAATGTTAGCAAGGCCGAGTTTCCCCTTGATGCGCGCGCTGTAGGCCTGGATGGTTTTCATGCTGAGGCCCATTTCGGTGGCAATCTTGCGGGTGCCGTGGCCGTCGCCGAGCCTTCGGAAAACTTCCATCTCCCGGTCACTGAGCAATTCCACGCTGCCGGGCTGTTTGGCCGGCGCGCAGCCCACCATCCGCTCGGTCAACTGGGCGAGGGTCTCGGTGTTGGCATAGACCTGGCCGGCCAGCACGGTGCGGATGGCTTCGACGATCCGGTGGGTGGATTCGCGTTTTGTCACATAGCCGCGCGCTCCGGCCCGGAAGGCGCGTTCGACAAAATAGATCTCCTCGTGCATCGACAGCACTATGACCTGCGTGGCCGGGCAGATGCGGCGCAGGTCCTTGATCAGATCGAGACCGGAACCGGTCTTCAGGGATAGATCGATAATTGCAATGGACGGCGGGGCGGCGCTCATGCCGGCCACGGCGGCCGGGGCGCTGTCCGCCTGCCCGCAGACTTCGAAGTCCGGTTCCTGCTGCAACAGGTTGGCCAGCCACTCCCGGACGAGCGTGTGGTCGTCGACGATGAAAATCCGTTTCCGCGGTTCGCTCATAACACGGGGACTGACGTGATGGGCAGCGGGACCCGGCAGAGGATCCGGGTGCCCTTGCCTGGGGCGGACTCGATCGTAAAGACGCCGTCGATGAGCCTGGCCCGGTGCGCCATGACACGGAGGCCGACGCCTGCTTCCTGGTTGGCGATCTGGGGCAGGCCGGTTCCGTTGTCGCTGATCGCAAGAACAATCGCCGGCGGCTCGCCTTTCAGGCTGAGGTTCACCGCGGTGGGCTGGGCATGGCGAATGGCGTTGCGCACGGCTTCTTGGGCGATGCGGTAAAGGTGGGAGGCCGTGCTGCTATCACCCACCAGCGGGGGCTGATGCGCCTCGTAGTGGCAGCGGACGCCGGTCTGCCGCTGCACCGAGCTGGCGAGTTCTTCCAGTTCGCGGCTGAGGCCGGCCGGTTCGATGACGGTAAGCAGCAGGCCGCGGGCGAGCTGTCTGGATTGCAAAATGCCTTCCTCGGCGAGGCGGACGATTTCACGCGCCGTGTTGGCCGCAAGAATGTCCTGGCTGGCGAGCTGGTGCGTCAGCACCTCGGCGGCAAACGCCATGGCGGTGAGGTGCTGGCCCAGACCATCGTGCAGATCGTTGCCGATCGTGAGGCGCTCGCGCTCGCTGAGCTCGATCAGCTCCTGCTGCAATTGTTCGCGCGCCAGGACCTCCAGCGCCAGCGCGGCCGTGCGGGCATTGACGCGTTCCTCGAGCTTCCGGTGCAGCATGATAAAGGACTGCAATATCCACGCGACAATCATGTAGGTGGCGAGAAAGGAGAGCGTGTTCCAAATCAGGTTCGGGCGATGGATATACCTGGCATGCTGTAGATAATCTCCGCCGAGCCGGACCATGAGTGCACAAATTGCAGCAACCAAGGCGGCAGAAATTCCCAGCCAAGCCACGGCGAGCGCGATGGGGACCAGATAAAAAACCTGCAGCGAAAATGTAGTACCCGAGGCGTAGTCGATGAGGCCAATGATCATGACGAAGCTGGCCACGATCAGGACGCAGGTCAGCCGGGACACGGGTGGCCGGGTAAGGAGGCGGATCATCCAGGGGTCATGTTTGGCTCCGAGTTCCCCCGACATGACTTGCTGCAGCAAACGGCGCATGGACATAACCTGTGCGTCGGGCACATCGCTGCAACTGGATTTGCGCTGGTTCGGGGGCTGCTCTTTCTGATTCTCTTTTTCCGATTCCCCGTCTTCCGTGTATCCATGGCCAACCAACCCTCCTACGACCTGGTGATTCTCGCCGCCGGCATGGGCAGCCGGTTCGGCGGGCTCAAGCAGGTGCAGCCCGTCGGTCCGGCCGGCGAGTTGATCATCGAGTATTCCATTTACGATGCCCTCCGCGCCGGGTTTGACCGGCTCGTGCTCGTCATCCGCCAGGATATCGAGGCCGACTTCCGCGCCAGCATCGGCCGGCGGTTGGAGTCGCGAATGGAGGTGGAGTATGTGTTTCAGGAAACCGCTAATTTAGCTCTCGCTGCTGCGGCCAAGGGTCGCAGCAAGTCGGCGTCCCTACTGCGGAACACCCGCACCAAGCCGTGGGGCACGGGGCAGGCGGTGCTCGTGGCGCGGGAGGCCGTGCGTCGGCCGTTTGCCGTCATCAACGCGGACGATTTTTATGGTGCGTCGGGTTACGCCGCCCTGGCCGGACATTTCGCCCAAACGGATGCCGCCCAAGCTGACTACGCGATGGTCGGCTATCCACTGATCCAAACTCTTTCGGAATTTGGCACGGTCAGCCGCGGGCTGTGTGCCACTGACGCCCGGGGAAGACTGCAGCACATCACGGAGATCACGAAGATAGAGAAGTCCGCCGCCGGGGCCGTGTATCCGGCACCGGACGGAACGGCAAAACCACTGACCGGGCACGAGATTGTCTCCATGAATTTCTGGGGCTTTACGCCGGCGGTCTTCCCACAACTCGACCAACGCTTCGCCGATTTTCTGCAGCAGAGTGCAGGCGACCCCCAGGCAGAGTTCTATCTGCCCACGGCCATCAGCGCGTTGAATGAGCGGCGCCAGGCCACGGTTTCTCTGCTCAAGAGCCGTGACGCCTGGTTTGGCATCACCTATCGCGAGGATCTGGCGGCGGCGCAGACGGCGGTGCGGACGTTGGTGGCGGCGGGAAAATATCCGGCGCCGTTGTGGGGGTAGGGTTGGCAAGTTCTTACTGTAGGAGCGGCTTTATGCCGCGATTCAAAGTTCAATCGCGGCGTAAAGCCGCTCCTACAGTTCAGAGAGTATCGCCTGCAGCTCCTTGGCGGGGTCATCATGGTCCTGCGCGATCGCCAGACTCAATGCGGCTTCGAGCCACGGACGCGCCTCGGCTTTTCGACCCAGTCCGAGGAAAGTCTTCCCCAACATAATCCGCGGCATCATCCAGTCGGGCTTTCGGTTGGCGCACTCCACGAGGTGTTCGAGGGCATCGCCGGGGCGGCTTTCGGCCAGCAAGGCCTGCGCGAGGCTGAAACGGAACAGTTCGTTGGCGGGATGGCGGGCGACCAGCGTCGCGAAGTGCGTTGAGCGCATGATCAGATTAATCGCGGATTAGCTGGAAAACTGGAGGGCTGGTCTCCGACCGGCCGGCCCGTGGGGAAACGGGCCCTGTGTGCTCAAACTGGCTCGCTCAGTCGAAAAACAGCACCACCGCGGTGGAGTTGTCCAGGCCGCCGCGCTCATTGGCGCGCGCGATCATTTTCGCCCCGGCCTCGGCGGGTTCCGCGGACGCCAGCATGATCGTCGTAATTTCGGCGGGGGTGACAAACCGAGTGACCCCGTCTGTGGCGAAAAGATAACGGTCGTGCGGGAGGATCGTGTGCGCGAAGAAATCGCCCTCGATGGGTGGCGGTTGCCCGATGCAACGCGTGAGGGCGTTGCGGTTCTCCATTAAAATGCCCATGGGCTCCCCGCGGGCGGTGCGCTCCTTTAGTTCGTTCTCCACGTTGTGGTCCTTGGTCAGAGGCTCCCACACCTTGCTGCGCAGGCGAAAAGCGCCGGAATCACCCACGTGGGTAATATGGAGTTTTACGCCCACGAGGTGGGCATACGTCAGGGTGGAACCGATGCCGAATTGCGGGCTGAGGATGCGGCCGAGGTTAAAGACCTGCTGGTTCACCTCGGAGAGGATCTGTCTGTAATCAATTTTTTGGCCGGCGGGGTAGTCCCGGAACATCTTTTCCAGCGTGGCCATGGCCAATTGGCTGGCCTGCGCGCCCGAAGGCAGGCCCCCGATACCATCGGCGATCCCATAAAGCGACTGCGCCTCCTGGCACAGAAAACTGTCCTCGTTTTCCGGGCGGACGAGACCGACGTCAGTGAGGGCAGAGGCACGCAATTTCATGTAAGGGTAAAGACTACAGGGAGGTTTGGCTCAAGGGAAAGGCCGAAAAACACTTTCGCGGCTTTCTTTTGTCAGGCGCGCGTAATCCGGCGTGGGCAGGGAAGCCAGGAACTCCCGGCCGTAAGCCTTGGCCAGGACGCGGGAGTCGAGGATGGTGACGACTCCCCGGTCGGTTTTACTGCGGATCAGACGCCCAATGCCCTGGCGAAATTTGATCAGGGCGTCCGGCAGGGTTAATTCATGGAAGGGATTGCCGCCGCCGTCCCGAATGTGTTCGCACTTGGCTTCGGTGATGGGGTGGGTCGGCGGGTCAAAGGGCAGCCGGGTGATGATGACCTGCGACAGTGCCGCGCCCGGCACATCCACGCCCGTCCAGAAACTGTCCGTGCCGAACAGCACGGCGTTCCCCAGTGACCGCATCTGGCGGGCGAGTTCGGTCCGCGAGAGCTCCGCGCCCTGCAGCAGGAAAGGGCGTCCAGCCTCACGCCATTCGGGTTCCAAGGCCAGCGCCACGGCGCGCATATCGGTGTAACTGGTGAAGAGGACGAGTGAGCCGCCCGCGACTTTGGCGGTGCAGAAGCGGATGTAGTCGATGAGGGTGTCGAGGGCGAGTCGCGCCTCCTTGGGCGAGGGCAGCGGCACATCGGTCGCGACATAGACCCGCATATGGCGCTCGAAATCAAAGGGCGACTTCACCGCGACCGTTTCCGCGCCGTCCGCCCCGATGCGCGCGGCGAGCGGTTCGATGCTCCCGCCCATGGCCAGGGTTGCGCTCGTGCAGACGACGCTGGTCCGACAGCCGAAAAGGTGTTTCCGCAACTCGGGCGCGACATCGATCGGCGCGCTGCGGAGCGAGACGATCGTCTGCTTCCGCCCGCCGCGCTCGGCCCAATAAACGTGGCGCGGGTCACCGAGCGTGAGCCATTCGGTGAGGCCGGCCTGCAGACCCTTGATGCGTTGCTGCTGCTCCAGCATCTCGTCGTGCTCGCGTCCATCCTCCAACTTGTCCGCCAGCTTCCCCATGAGCCGGTGCAGGGCTCCGAGCGGGCCGTCGAGCAGCGGTTCAGCCGGGCCGGCTTCCCGGATGCGCACCACGGGGCGGGGCGTCAGGAGTTTGTCGGCGATGAAGTCAAAGAACAGTTTCGACGCATCCAGGGCATCGAGCACGAGCTGTTGCGCTGCCGGACCGCCCTGTTTGCGAAACACCCCGCGTTTGGTGCGGGGGTTGAAGAGATACTTGAGGGCGCGATCCAGGCCGTAGCTGCTGAGCGCGAGGCCGAAATTTTCGGTCGCCACCTCCGGTACGGTGTGCGCCTCGTCGAGCACGAGAAAGTCGTCCGGGAAAAGCACGCCGCGCGTCGTCGTGCCGGCGGCATGGTCCGGCGCGCCACCGGAGTTGATGAGCGCGAAAAGCAGGGCGTGGTTGACAATGATGACCTGGGCGGTGCGCAGACGGACCCGCGCGCGCTGGTAGTGGCATTTCTCGGCGTCGCAGTGCTTGCGCGAGCAGGCGGCAGAGTCGGCGTTGACGGCGTCCCACACCTCGGGGCGGGGCGGCGGTTTCAGATCGTGGCGCAAGCCGGTCGGGGTCGTTGCCGCCCATTGGGCGATACGCTGCAACTCGTCATAGTCCGCGTCGGCGAAAAGGGTGCTGCGATCCGCCAGCGCATGGCCGAGGCGGGTCGGGCACAGATAGTTGGACTTGCCGACCAGTACGGTGGAACGGAAATCGGCGTAGCGGGTGAGGGCGGGGGAAGCTTTGAATACCCGCCGGCAAATCGGCAAGTCCTGCAATTCGATCTGCTCCTGCAGGGAAATCGTATGGGTGGAGACGATGAGCTGCCGGGTCTGGTCCGTGGCGTGGATAATGCCCGGGAGCAGGTAGGCGAGGGATTTGCCGACACCCGTGCCGGCTTCGAAAAGCAGATGCTGGTCGTCCACCAAGGCGGCGGCGACGGCGCGGGCCATCTGCGCCTGCTCGGGCCGGTGCTCAAGATTTAGGGCGGAGCAAAGCGCGCCGGCCTCGGAAAACATCTCCGTGGCCAGCTCGCGGACCCGGGTCGGTTTGGGGCCGGTCTCCGCGGGCGGGTTGCCATCAGCATTCAGCCCGATCATGGCGCCAAAGAGCGGGTTAATCGATGCGCCGCAAATCAATTTCAGTGCACCGCAAATCAATTTGCTTGGGCGAGCGAACAATTCACCTTGATTCCGCATGAAGCCGCCGGCGGACACCAACAGCAACTGGGTGGGGGAACTGGTGGAATTTCTCCGCACCCATCCCGGGGTGAACGCGGTGCGGATTGACCCGGGCGCCCGCAAGGTCTCCATCGCGACCTTGGGCAATTTCAGTTTGGGCGATCTTGAGCAAAAACTCGCGGCCACCATCGCCGCCGTCGAGGCCCAGCTCGCCGCCAAGGCGGCCTTGCCGGCGCCGGGCGGCTACTCCCTGCGGCAGGACGGCGGGGCGATTGTGCTGGGCCGCGACACCTGCGTGACCGCGGAGAAACTGTGGCTGTGGCGGGAGATGGAGTGGCCCGAGATCAAGGCCGAGCCGACCCCCGAAGACCAGGCATGGCGCACCCTCTCCGGGCTCGCGGCGGTGTGCGGGGCCGCCGGGATCGCGGGGTTTGTCGCCCAACATTTCGCGCCGGACCTGCCCGGGCTGGCGCGCGGCCTGTTTCTGCTGGGCCTGGTCACCGGCGGCTGGGACGCGGCGGTGGATACCTGGGCGAACCTGAAAAAGCGCCAGATTGACATTCACTTTCTGATGCTGGCGGTCGCGGTCGGCGCGATGTTTATCGGCGCGTGGGGTGAGGCGGTGTTGCTCCTGTTCCTGTTTTCCGCCTCGGGCGCGATGGAGGAATACGCCCTCGACCGGACCCAGCGCGAGGTGAGCGCGCTCCTGAAGACTTCACCCAAGCGTGCGACGCTGGTCCGGCCGGACGGCAGTGAACATGAGGTGGCGGTGGAGGAACTGC
Source organism: Verrucomicrobiota bacterium (assembly GCA_031392885.1). Taxonomy (GTDB): domain Bacteria; phylum Verrucomicrobiota; class Verrucomicrobiia; order Opitutales; family Opitutaceae; genus Lacunisphaera. The sequence goes on along the minus strand of JANMVS010000585.1, from coordinate 1,434 downwards.
AATTGCACCAGCGCGTGCGGGTGCGCCCGGGTGAGGCGTTTGCCGCCGACGGGGTGGTGTTGAAGGGCCGGAGCGCGACCGACGAATCCGCCCTGACCGGGGAAGCCAATCCGGTGGAGAAAAATGTGGGCGACCAGGTTTTCAGCGGCACGCTCAATCTCTGGGGCGCCATCGAACTCGACGTGGTGCGCCTGCCGGCCGAAAGCACCCTGCAAAAAATCATCCGCCTCATCCAGACGGCCCAGAAGCTCAAGGCGCCGAGTGAACGATTCACCGACAAGTTCGGCACCGGTTATACCTACGCGGTCATCGGCGGCTCGGCCGCGATGTTCCTCGTCTGGTGGCTGGGGTTCCAGCTGCCCGCCTTCACCAACACGCCGGAGCTGCGTTCGGCATTCTATCGGGCCATGACTCTCATGGTGGTCGCCAGTCCCTGTGCCCTGGTTCTGTCGATTCCCTCGGCCATTTTGGCCGCCATTGCCTGGGGCGCGCGGCACGGGGTGCTGTTCCGCGGTGGGGCCGCCATCGAAAGGTTGGCCGACATCGACGTGGTCGCGCTCGACAAGACGGGCACGCTGACGACCGGCGAACTGGCCGTGGTGGGCTACGAGAGTTTCCCGCCGGGCCGCGAAACCGAGGTGATGGAACTGGCCTACGCCCTCGAAGCCAACTCCGAACATCCGCTCGCCCGGGCCATCGTGCGCGATGCCAAAACCCGGGGCGTACGGGCCTTGGAGCTGCATGATTTTGCCAACATTGTCGGCCAGGGCGTCCGGGGTAAGTTGGGCGACACTCAGGCCTTGCTCGGCCGGCGCGAACTGCTCGAGGCCGGGCCGCTGGCGGGGTGGGCGGAAAAATTGCCGCCCGCCTCCGCCGAGCTTTCTGAAGTATGGGTGGTGGGCAAGGATATGCTGGGCCGGGTTTTGCTGCGCGACCAGATCCGGCTGGAGTCGAAGGCGGTGCTGGCCGAACTGAAGAGCCTGGGCATCCATACGGTCATGCTGACCGGGGACCGGCGGCATGCCGCGGAATCCGTCGCGCATGAACTGGGGGTGGCCGAGGTACGCGCCGGCCTTTCGCCCGAAGCCAAGGTGCAGGCCGTGGAGGGCTTTCGCCAGCAGGGTAAAAAAGTCGCCATGGTCGGTGACGGCGTGAACGACGCGCCGAGTCTCGCCGCCGCCTTTGTCTCCGTGGCCATGGGCGCTCGCGGCAGTGACGCCGCCTTGGAACAGGCGGAGGTCATCTTGATGCATGACCGCATTGAAAACTTCCTCGCCGCGCACCGGCTCAGCCGCCGCGCCCAGGCCATCATCCGGCAGAACCTCATTATCTCGCTCGGCGTCGTGATCATCATGGTGATCGCCACCGCCTGGGGCGCGGTGCCTCTCGCGATCGGCGTCGCCGCCCACGAAGGCAGCACCCTGATCGTGTGCA
>JANMVS010000561.1:0-2375 GCA_031392885.1 Verrucomicrobiota bacterium | reverse complement strand
CTACGCCAAGCTGCGCGGCCCCGGGCCGGCCTTTCTGCTCGAGTCCGTCGAGGGCGGGGAAAATGTTTCGCGTTACAGCTTCATCGGCTGCAACCCGCGGAAAGTCTTCCGCGCCCAGCCGGGTGACGCCGATCCCCTCGTCGGCCTGCAGCAGGAGCTCGCCCGCTATCGGCCCGTCAGTGTGCCCGGCCTCCCGCCTTTTACCGGCGGGGCGGTTGGCTACCTCGGCTACGAATACATCCATAGCGTGGAAAAATCCGTCCCCCTCGCCGCCCGCGACGAGTTGGGTGTGCCGATGATGTGGTTCATGCTGTGTGATTCCGTCGTGGCGTTTGACCGGGCGCACCAGACCATGCGGCTCATTGTCAACGCCCACATCGGGGCGGACGCCGCGACGGCCTACGACGCGGCCTGCACCGAGCTGAAACGCATGCAGGCGGCGCTGGCCCAGCCCTCGCCGCTGGTCTCCGTCGCCATGGTCGATCCCGGGGCGGTGCAGGTGCCCGCGGGGAACTTTACCCGCGCCGCCTTTGAAAAGATGGTGGACGACTCCAAGGAATACATCCGCGCCGGCGACATCTTCCAGCTGGTGCTCTCACAGCGATTCTCGCGGGAATTCACCAGGAGTCCGCTCGATCTCTACCGGGCCCTGCGCACGGTCAATCCTTCGCCGTACATGTTTTTGCTCGAGGCCGGGGACTTTGCCCTGGTCGGAGCTTCGCCCGAGGTCCATGTGCGGTTGACGGGACGCAAAGTGGAGATCCGGCCCATCGCCGGCACCCGGCCGCGCGGAAACACCTCCGCCGAGGATATCGCCTTGGAAAAAGAATTGCTCGCCGATGACAAAGAACGCGCCGAGCACCTCATGCTGGTGGACCTGGCTCGCAATGATATCGGCCGGGTCTGTTCCTACAGCACGATCAAGGTGCCGGAGTTCATGACCATTGAGCGCTACTCCCACGTGATGCACATTGTGTCACAGGTGGAGGGACAACTTGCGCCAGAACGATCCGCTTTCGACCTGATGCGGGCCACTTTTCCGGCCGGTACGGTCAGCGGCGCGCCAAAAATCCGCGCCATGCAGCTCATCGCAGAAAAAGAGGGCACCCAACGCGGAAGTTACGCCGGGGCGCTGGGATATTTCAGCTATAATGGCAATCTTGATTCTTGCATAACTCTCCGCACTGCAATGCTTAAGGATGGCATGGTTTATATTCAAGCGGGCGGCGGCATTGTCGCGGATTCGGTACCGGCGGCCGAGTATCAGGAATCCATCAACAAGGCATCAGCGCTCTTTAAGGCCATCAGGCTGGCCGAAATGCTCGTGCGTTGAGGCGTCCACGCGGCACAGATCCGCGTAGTAGTGGTCAAACAGCGTATCTGGGAATTTCATTCCGCCTCCGGCATCATATATGCAGGGAGGCCGGGACCACCGCCCAGTCTGTTTAATCGTCCCAAACTACTCGTCATGCCTCATCGCAAAAAGACTCTCCGCTCCACGCCGGCAGCAGTCACGATGCCTGTGGATCGTGCCTCACCCAGCGTTACTATTCCGTCGCCCGACGAAGGTCTCGCCCTCCGCCCGGAAATCAATACCGAGGTGGCGCGTTCGCAGTTTGATCAGGCTTCGCCGATCGACCGCCGCGACGATCGCTCCAATCTGCAGCTTTATCTCAACGAGATTCGCCAGACCCCGCTCCTGACCATTCAGGAAGAAATCAAGCTCGCCGCGCGGATCAAGCGCGGCGACAAGGCGGCCCGCGACCACATGATCAAGGCCAACCTGCGCCTCGTCGTGAAAATCGCCTACGACTACCATCAGATGGGACTGCCGCTTATGGACCTCATCAGCGAAGGCAACCTCGGCCTCATCAAGGCCGTCGAGCGCTTCGATCCCGCCAAGGGTGGCAAACTCTCCACCTACGCGGCGTGGTGGATCAAGCAGTGCATGAAGCGGGCCCTCGCCAACCAGTCCAAAACCATTCGCCTGCCCGTCCACCTCGTGGATAAAATCTCCCGCATGCGGAAGATGATTGCGAAGCTCACCGACGAACTCGGCCGGGAACCCGAAAACGAGGAAATCGCCGCCGAACTGCAGATCCCGACCGCCAAAGTCGCCTTGCTTAAGACGGTCAGTGTGCGTCCCGCCTCCCTCGATGCCCCTGTCGGAGAGGACCATGACTCCGCCACCCTCGGCGACCTCGTGGGCGATGAACTGGCGGTCAGCCCCGACCAGGGGTTGGGCGACAAGAATCTGAAGGAAGACCTCAGCGCCATGGTCAACGCGCTTGATCCCCGCGAGGCCAGCATCATCAAGTTGCGCTTGAGGCTCATCAGTCCCGTAACGTCTTCGAGGAAGAAGCTCGCGGTACCGG
>JANMVS010000196.1:0-3176 GCA_031392885.1 Verrucomicrobiota bacterium | reverse complement strand
ACCGCCAGCACGATCGAGGAGCGCACCGAGACGCTCCGGCGCGAAACCGGCAACAACCGTGCGGCCACCCTGGCCGGCTCGGGGTTGAGCATCGCCCTGCTCGTCGGGGTGTTTGCGCTGCTGTGGCGCGAGAACACGCGGCGCGCCGCGGCGGAGGCGGCGGCACGGGCCCGGGAGCTGGAGGCACAGGCGTCCCGGCGCGAAATCGCGCAGGTCAACGAACGGCTCGAGGCGGCGGCGGCGAATTTGGAGCGCGCCAACCGGGAACTGGAGGCGTTCTCCTATTCGGTGTCGCACGATCTGCGCGCCCCGCTGCGGCACATCCACGGCTACGTCGAGATGTTGACGACCGCCCTCGCGGGACAACTGGCCGACAAGCCCCGGCGCTACCTGCAGACGATCAAGGCGGCGAGCGAGGAGATGGCGCAGTTGATCGACGATTTGCTGGCATTTTCGCGCATGGGCCGCGCGGCGCTGAGCGTGGAAAGCGTGCGCCTGGACGATTTGGTGCGGCAGGCGATTCGCGGGCTCGAAATGGCGATCGCCGGCCGCGCGATCGAATGGCAGATCGCGCCGCTGCCGGCGGTGAAGGGCGATGCCGCGCTGCTGCGGCAGGTGCTGGCCAATCTCCTCGGCAACGCGGTCAAATACACGCGCGGGCGGGCCCCGGCGCGCATCGAGATCGGCGCGACGGGCGAGGAGGCCGGCCGCGTGGTGGTCGGCGTGCGCGACAACGGCGCGGGCTTCGACATGAAATACGCGCCCAAACTCTTCGGGGTGTTCCAGCGGTTGCACCGGGCGGAGGACTTCGAGGGCACGGGCATCGGGCTGGCCACGGTGCAGCGCATCGTCACCCGGCACGGCGGCCGGGTGTGGGCCGAGGGCCGGGTGGGCGAAGGCGCGGCGTTTTTTTTCACGCTCGAGCGGGCGGCGGAGGCAACCCCATGACATCGGCCAACTCCGCCGCCAGCCGGCGCGCGCGGGGTGAGAATCGATGCAACGTCCCGCTCATGAGACGCCCCGGTGTTCGTCGCCGCCATTAGTCCGCCGCCCGCCGCAATTCCCGTGCTCCGCCCTCAACCCCCCACGCCCATGCCCGACTCCACCATCCACCGCATCCTCTACGTCGAGGACAGCCCGCGCGACGCCGAGCTCACGCTCGAGGCGCTGACCCAGTCCCACCTGGCGAACGAAGTCATCCACGTCCGCGATGGCGCCGACGCGCTCGACTACCTTTTCCGGCGGGGCGAGTTTGCCTGCCGCCCCTACGGCTTTCCGGCGGTGATCCTGCTCGACTTGAAGCTGCCCCGCGTGGACGGCCTCGAAGTGCTGCGTCAGATCCGCGGCGATGCCGATTTGAAAGCGATCCCCGTGGTGGTGATGACCTCTTCGCGGGAAGACTCGGACCTCGTCCAGTGCTATGCGCTGGGCGTCAACGCCTACGTCGTAAAGCCGGTAAAATTCCACGACTTCGTCGACGCGGTGAAACAGGTGGGCGGGTTCTGGGCCGTGCTGAACCAGCCGCCGCCCGGGAGCGTGCCGCCATTCCGGCCTTCGGCCTGAGCCGCCCATGAAGAACCCGGTCCGCATCCTGCACTTGGAGGACAGCCCGCGCGACGCGGCGCTGGTCGCGGACCTGCTCGAAACCGAGGGGCTGGCCTGCGTCATTCGCCGGGTCGCCGACCGCGAAGCATTCGCCGCCGCGCTGGCCGCGGAGGCGCCGGATGTCATCCTGTGCGATTACAACCTGCCGGATTACGATGGGCTGGCCGCCGTCAAACTCGCGCGGGAGCGGCTGCCGCTCACGCCGGTGATCGTCATCTCCGGTTCGATAGCCGCAGACAAGGCGGTGGAGTGCCTGCGCGAGGGCGCGACGGATTACTTGCTCAAGCAGCGGCTGGACCGGCTGCCGTCGGCGATTCGGCAGGCGGTCGCCGGCGCCATGGCGCACCGGGACCGACTGCACGCCGAAGCGGAACTGCGCGCAAGCGAAGCGCGGCTGCGCGCCATCATCAACAACGGGTCGGAATGCGTGAAGCTGGTCGCTCCGGACGGCCTGATCCTGGATATGAACCCCGCCGGCCTGCGGATGATCGAGGCGGACACGCTGGCCGAGGTGCAAAACCGGAGCGTCTACCCCCTGATTGCCATGGAGCACCGGGCGGCGTTCCGCGCTTTGCACCACCAAGTCCTGCGGGGTGAGTCCGGGGAACTGCAATTCGACGTCATCGGGCTGAAAGGCACCCGGCGCTCGCTCGAGACCCACGCCGCCCCGCTGCGCGACTCTGCGGGCGCGGTCACGGCGGTGCTCGGCCTCACCCGCGACATCACCGAACGCAAGCGGGCCGAAACTCAAATCCGGGAACAATCCGAAATCCTCGAGTTTGCGCGCGAGGCCATCATGATCACCGGCCTCGACCACCGCGCGATCTTCTGGAACCGGGGGGCCGAGCGGCTCTACGGCTGGACGGCCGCCGAGGCGCTCGGTCGCACCGCCAGGGATTTGTTCGAGCCCGGCGTGCTGGCGCGGATGATTGTGGCGCGAAATTACCTCCTGCGCCATGGCGAATGGGCGGGCGAAATCACGCAGCACGACAAGGCCGGGCAAGCCGTGTTTGCCGAGGTCCGCGCCTACCTCGTGCGCGACGCGGCGGGCCAGCCGCGCGCGTTCCTTTACCTGGCGACCGACACCACGGAAAACCGAAAGCTCAAGGAGCAGGTGCAGCACGCCCAGCGCATGGAGAACCTCGGCCTGCTCGCGGCCGGCATCGCGCACGATTTCAACAATGCGCTTGCGCCGATCATCATGGGGGGCCCGCTGCTGCGCCCGCATATGGGCAACGCCGCCAGCCAGCGCATCCTCGACACGATGGAAAAAAGCGCCGCGCGCAGCGCCGCTCTCGTGCGGCAACTGCTCTCTTTCGCCCGCGGCGCGAGCGGCCAGAACCAGCTCCTGCAGCTCCGGCATGTGCTGAAAGAGGTGATCGAACTCGGCGAGGCCACCTTCCCCAAGTCGATCCGCCTCAAGTCGCACCTGCCCAGTGAGCTGCGGCTGGTGCAGGGCAACCCCACGCAGTTCCACCAGATTTTTCTGAATCTGTGCGTGAACGCGCGCGATGCCATGCCGTCGGGCGGCGTGCTCACGGTGACGGCGGCCAATGTCACGCTCGACGCCG
>JANMVS010000579.1:0-5714 GCA_031392885.1 Verrucomicrobiota bacterium | reverse complement strand
TCCGTGTATTCCGTGTGTTCCGTGGGCACAAAGATCCGGCTTCATCCGGATAATCCGTGGTCAAAAAATCGACCAACTGTTCACCGCAGCCAGTGGTCGCGGTGCTCGGTGACGAAGGCATCGTCGGTCAGGTCTGGGTAGGCGGCACAAACACGAGTCAGTTCCTCCGCCTGACCGGGGGAGAGGACCTCCGCGGGGTTCAGGCAGTGCACCGATTCGACCAGGCCCTGCCGGCGCAGCACCTCGAGAATGCCCGGGATGCAGCCGTGGAACTGATTGGCGGCATCGAAGAGCGCGGCGTTCATGTCGGTGACGGCGGCGGCGCGGGCCAGCCAGGCGGCGTCGAGTTGCGGTTCGCTTGCGGCGGCTTGGGCGGCATGGAAGAGTTCCACGGCGGCGCGGGTCCAGACGCCCCAGTGGCCGAGCAGTCCGCCGACGATCCGGCGCGTGACCGGACGGCCTTGGCGGGTAAACGTAAACGGCGTCAGCAGGTCGGTGACGATGGTGTCGTCGTTGCCGGTGTAGAGGGCGATATCCTCCCGCCCGGCGGCCACGACGGCGCGGATGACATCCAGGGTCTGGTAGCGATTGAAGGGCGCCATCTTGATGGCGACGACTTCGGGAATCTCCGCGAACTGGCGCCAAAACGCATAGCTGAACACGCGGCCGCCGACGGCCGGTTGCAGATAAAAGCCAATGACAGGAATGATTTTTGCGATGGCCGCGACGTGCGCGATGATGACCGCCTCGGACTCCGACTTGAAGGCGGCCATGCTGACAAGGCCGGCGTGGTAGCCGAGGGCGCGGGCGAGTTCGGCTTCCGCCGTGGCCTGTTTGGTCTGGCCGCAGATGCCGGCAATCATCGCAAAATAGCGGAGGGAACTGCGGCGCTCGACTGCGATCGTCTCGGCGGCGAGTTCCAGCACAGGCCGGAGGAGATTATGCTGCGGGTCGCGGATTTCGAATTGGGTCGAATGCACGCCGACCGCGATACCACCGGTGCCGGCGGCGAAATAGTAGCGGGCCAGGGCGCGCTGGTGCTTTTCCGATAAACGCCGCGCCCGGTCGAGAGCCAGCGGATGGGCCGGGATGACCTGACCGGCGAGGAGGTGGTGACGGAGATCCATGGCGAAGGGGAGGCTAGAGCAATGCAGCAGAGAATTTTTTAACCACGGATGTCACGGATTGGCACGGATAGCTACAGTTGGCTTGTCATCCTGAACGGAGTGAAGGATCCAGCACAATTCCCGCTCGCGTGGATCATGATGGATTCTTCACTGCGCTCAGAATGACAGGTATCGGCAGTCTTTTCCCCATGCGTGTTCATCCGTGGTACCCGTGGTATAAATTCCGTGCTTGGTTTCAGAACTTTCCACTGCGGGCCTCGAAGTGCGTGGGCTTGCCCAGCAGGCGGCCGGCGGCGCGGACATACGCGGTGATCAGCTCCATCATCCGGGTCACGGACATCTCCGGTGGTCCGAAGTGCTTGATCGATTCGCTGGCATCGGCGAGCCAGGCCGTCGGGGCTTCCCGCCCGATCAGGACTGGCGTCCGGCCTAATTGCCGCCCGAACTCCTCCGCGAGGGCCCGGATGCTGAGTTTTTCCGGGCCGGTGATGTTGAGGATTTTCGGCGGGCTCGCGGTGTGGGCCAGGCTTTGGATCGCCCGCGCGCCGGCGTCGCCCTGCCAGATGCAATTCAACCAGCCCATCGTCACGTCCACCGGCTCACCGGACCAGACCTTCTGGGCGATGTCGACGAGCACGCCGTAACGAAGCTCCACCGAATAGTTGAGCCGGTACATGAGTTGGGGCGTGCCGAAGAGTTTCGAGTAGTGGGTGAACACGCGTTCGCGGCCGACGCAGGTGCTGGCGTATTCGCCGAGGAAGGCGACCGGCTCGCGTTCGTTCGCCCCCGGGCCGGTGACGGGCACGAAGGGATAGACGCAGCCGGTGGAGAAAATGACGAGCCGCGAGTCGCGGAATCGCTGGGCGACGAGGGCCGGCACAAGGGTGTTTTGCACCCAGGTGAGTTCCGGGGCGCTGTCCGTGCCGAATTTCTGGCCGGCCATGAAAATCACGTTGGTCGCCGTGGGCAGCGCGGCGAGCTGCGTGGCATCGCCGAGATCGCAGGACAGCGTGCGGACCCCGAGGCCCTCCAGTTCGGTGCGGGCCTCCGGACGACTGAAGCGCGAGACGCCGGTGACGACGGCGTCGCGCCGGCCGGCCGCATCGAGGGCCCGGCGGAGCATGACGGCCGTGGTGGTGCCCATTTTGCCTCCGACACCGAGTACCATGAAGTCGCCCTGCAGGCCGGCGACGGCCGCGACCGCGCCCGCGGTGGGGGTGGAGAGGAGCAGTTCAATCTCGCGGTCGGTCTGGGGGAGGGTGGTCATGAAAATTAGGCCGGAACAATTCAGTCGGATTTAACCACGAAAAACCTTCACTATACACACGAAAGGGAAAAGTTGAGGAAACGCCAGAGGGTGTGTTCAAATCCCAGGATTGTCATTCTGAACAGAGTGAAGAATCCAGCAGCACGACCGCCGGCGCACGCCCTGATGGATCCTTCTCCCGCCAAGGCGGGATCAGGATGACGGTTTCGATGGATTGGGAGTGGGTTCTCATCTGAAGGTGTTTTTTTCGTGTATTTGGTGTGTTTCGTGGTGGCCTTCTATTGCATGAAATCCGACTAACTTCCCGCGTGTGGGCACTTGTCATGACTATATCGCTCCCGCAGAGTCTGCAATGCCAAGCGTAATCCCCCTGAGTTTTCATGCGCGCCATTGATATCCATACCCACCCCATTTTGCGGGACGACCGCCGCGGTCGTGCCGGGGCGGATCAGATGCTGGCCCGGGCCCAAGCGCATGGGATCCGCCACTTGGTTGCGCTGGGCGATGTGCTCGCCTACGGCCGCTCGCCGACCGAGGCGCAGCTGCGGAAAATCAACGACGACACCTTCTGGCTGATGCAGCGTTATCGGGGAGTCGTCACCGGCTTCTGCCATCTGAACCCCACGCTCGGTGGCCGCGCGGGCCGGCGGGAGACGGAGCGCTGCGTCGCCCGCGGTTTCCGCGGCCTGAAGCTCGAGATCGCCAACAACGCCCGCGACGCCTGCATGGCGCCGCTGATGGCGGCGGCGGAGCGCCACGGGCTCATCGTGCTGCAGCACGCCTGGAGCATGACCAAGATCAAGCAGCGCAGTTTTCACACCGATCCGGAGGATGTTGCGACGCTGGCCCGGCGTTTCCCGAAGGTGCGCATCATCATGGCGCACCTGACCGGCTGCGGCGTGCGCGGCGTGCTGGCGGTGAAGGATTGCCGGAATATCGTGGTCGACACCTCCGGCGCTGCGCCCGAGGCAGGACTGGTTGAATACGCCGTGGCCCAGCTCGGGGCCGAACGGGTGCTTTACGGCTCGGACGCGCCGATCCGCGACTTCGGCGTCGCGCTCGCGCGCATCACCGGCACGCAGCTCGATGCGGCCACAAAACGGAAGATACTTCACGACAACGCGCGGGCGTTGCTCCGCCTGCCATGAGAATATTTTTTCAAGGCCCGATCTTGTCACAGAGAACACTGAGTCCGAACCGGAGTTCACGGAGCAAGGCTTCCGAACAGCAGGGTTTGAACTCCGTGCTCTCCGTGACCACCTCCGTGTCCTCTGTGACCGGATCGAATTCCTCTCATGAAATACTTTGACGCCAACACCTGGGCCGGCCGGTGGCCGTTCGCCTTCATCGAGGAACACACGCCGCGCTCCCTCGCCGCGCACCTGCGCGCGCACGGCATCGGCCGGGCGCTGGTGTCGCCGCTCGACGCGGTTTTTGCCCCCGAGCCGGCCCCGGCCAACTACCAGCTGCTGCGCACCACGGAGGGCGTGCCGGGCCTGGTGCCGGCGCCGGTCATCAACCCGGCCCTGGCCAACTGGCGCGAGGAACTCGCCGAGGCCGCGGCCGACCCGCGCGTGCGGGCCGTGCGGCTGCTGCCGGCCTACCACAATTACCGCCTGAGTCATCGCGCCGTGGGCGAACTCGCGGCGGAACTCGTCCGCCGGCGGCTGCGGCTCATCGTGCAGGTGCGGTTGATTGACGAGCGCCACGAGTATCACGCGCTGACCATCAAGCCCGTGCCCGCGGCCGAGGTCGCTGCGCTGGGGCGGCGGCACCCGCAGCTGCGCGTGCTCGCGAGCGGCCTGCTGCGGAGCGAGATCTTGGCGGTGTTGCCGAAAAATCCCCGGTTGCTGGCTGATCTCTCCTTTGCCGAGTGGCACGACACGATCCCGCATCTGCTCACCAAGGTGTCGCCGCGCCAGCTGGCGTTTGCCTCGCACACATCGTTCCTCGTGACCGCTGCAGCGCGGGCGAAGCTGGACACGTCGGTCGTGGCCGCAGCGAAATTGAAACAGATCGCCGCCGGCAATCTGGAGCGGTGGTTGGGATAGTGGAATGTGCTGACCCCAGTGCGCTGATCGCATTGTCTAGGGAGTGATTTCAAACCCGCGCGCGCCAGAAATCACGGAGGGACGGTCTGACACACCGGGTGTCGTCCGGGCTTGTGGGCCGGCTGTCGGTTTCGGCCGGTGCGGAGGCCAGGCGCTCCGGCTGGCAACCCATCGGAGAAGCCCGCGATTGAAAGAGAAATTAGGGACAGGTCAAAAATGGGGTGGCAAGGGTCATTTCAGCACGATCTGGATATTGGACCACAGTGGTCATGACCGACCCATTGCGCTGCCGGGAGTTAGGCAACATAAGGTCAGCGGTTCGACTGCTCCAGTCCGCCATTTTTACTCGGCGTAACCCGTGGTCGGACACGACGTATTTTTGACCTGTCCCTATTAATTTACATCATGCTAATGAGAAATACCGGGCCACCTTCGCCAGCGCTTCGGCGGTTTGGTCGATGATATCGTCGGTCAGGGCCGGGCTGATCGCGAGGGAGATCCCATCAGCGAGCATCGCCTCGGCGACGGGGCATTTGACGGTGCGGTAGTCCATCGTGGTCAGGCCGGCGTCGCGCAACGGCCAGGCGCCGCCGAAGAAATTGTGGTTCTGGAACAACGGGTAGGCGTAGACCGGCTTAGGGATGTAGCCCGCGACGGCGGTGGCGCCCTCGGCGGTGAGCGCGGCGACGAACTCGTCGCGCGTGCAGCGGAAGCGGGCGGCCTCGAGGCGCAGCAGGCAGAACCAGAAGCTGTGGGTATCGCGCGGGTCGATCGCCGGCAACACAATGCCCGGCAGGGTGAGTCCGCGCAACCGGCCGAGCAGGCGCGTGCCGAGCCGGACGTGCGTGGCAATGATGGCGGGCAACTTCACCAGCTGCGCCGCGGCGACCGCGGCCTGCGGCTCGCTCATGCGGTAGTTGGGCGAGAGCGCCTCGGGATTGCGGTTGTTCGTGACGCGGTCGTAGTGCTTGTCGCCCCACTTGCTCAGCGTCGGGCCGAAGCGCGGGTCGTTGGTGCCGGTGATGCCACCGTCACCGCAGCTGACGTGCTTGAACTCGTTGAAGGAATAACAGGCGAGGTCGCCGAAGAGGCCGACGGGCTTGCCGCGATAGCAGGCGCCCCAGGACTGGGCGCAGTCCTCGATGACGAACAGGTTATGTTCGCGGGCGATGGCCATCAGCGCCTCCATGTCGCTCGGGTTGCCGGCCAGGTGGACGACCATCAGCGCCTTGGTCTTCGGGGTGATGCGACGGCGGACGTCGGCCGGGT
>JANMVS010000500.1:0-9990 GCA_031392885.1 Verrucomicrobiota bacterium | reverse complement strand
CTACCGTTCCAACCTCCTCGGTCGCGACCAGCGCATCACCAACACCGGCGGCGGCAATACCTCCGCCAAGCTCACCGAAAAGGATCCGCTCACCGGCCAGCCGACCGCGGTGCTCTGGGTCAAGGGCTCCGGCGGCGACCTGCGCACGAGTTTACGCGAGAATTTTTCATCGCTGTATCAGCAAAAGCTGCTCGACCTGCAGTCGCTCTATGCCGCCCGTCCCGACAAGGGCCCCAAGGCGCCGGCGGAGGACGACATGGTGGGCATGTACAACCACACCACGTTCAACCTGAACCCGCGCCCCTCCTCGATCGACACCCCGCTGCATTCCTTTCTGCCGGGCAAGCATGTCGACCACATGCACCCGAACGCGATCATCGCCATCGCGGCCTCGGCCAACTGCGAGCGGCTGACCCGGGAAATCTTCGGCGGCGAGATGGCCTACGTGCCCTGGATGCGCCCGGGCTTTGAACTCGGCCTCGCCATGCAGGAAATCGTGCGAAAAAATCCGAAGGTGAAATCCATCATGATGGGCCAGCACGGCTTCATCTCCTGGGATGAGGCCGAGAAGGCCTGCTACAGCTACACCCTCGATTGCATCGAGCGGGCGTCCGCCTACATCGAGGCAAAATACGCGGCCAAGGGCGGTGACGCCACGGCCTTCGGCGGCGCCAAGTATCAGACGCTTACGCCCGAGCAGCGCCGCGCGACCTTTGCCGCCATTCTGCCGTGGCTCCGCGGCCAGGTATCCCAGCAAAAGCGTTTCATTGGGACCGTGCAGGACGACGACAAGATCCTGCGGTTCGTCAACTCGAAGGATGCCGCCCGCCTCGCCGAACTCGGCACCAGCTGCCCCGACCACTTCCTGCGCACCAAGATCAAGCCGCTCTACGTGGATTGGAATCCGCAAAACGAAGATGTCGCCGCCCTCAAGCAGAAGCTTTCCGCCGGCCTTGCAGCCTATCGCCTGGACTACGCCGCCTATTACGCGAAGTGCAAACACGCCAACTCGCCGGCGATGCGCGATGCCAACCCGACGGTTGTGCTTATTCCGGGCGTCGGGATGGTCGCTTGGGGCAAGGACAAGTCCGAGTCCCGCGTCACCGCCGAATTCTACAACTGCGCCGTCGAGGTCATGCGCGGCGCCGAGGCGATCGACACTTACATCGCCCTGCCGCAGCAGGAGGCCTTTGACATCGAATACTGGCTCCTCGAGGAGGCGAAACTGAAGCGCATGCCGGCGGAAAAGGAACTCGCCCGCCAGGTCATTATCGTCGTCGGCGCCGGTTCCGGCATCGGCAAGGAAACCGCGCATCGCCTCGTGAAGGAAGGCGCGCAGCTCGTGTGCGTGGACCTGAAACTGGAGACCGCCCAGGCCACCGCCAAGGAGATCACCGACAAATATGGGATCGGCATCGGGGTCGCCGGCACGGGCCTGTCAGCCTGCGGTCCGGCCCTCGGCCTCGCGGCCAACATCATCGATCGCGCCAGCGTGCGCGCGATGCTGGACGACGTCGCGCTGGCCTACGGTGGTTTCGATTCGATCTGCGTCACGGCTGGCGTGTTCTGGCCGAGCGACACCACCGGCCACATCCCCGACGACAAATGGGCGTTCACCTTTGGCGTGAACGTCACCGGCAGCTACATCGTGGGGGATGAGGCCTTCAAGACCTGGAAAGAACAGGGTCTGCGCGGGAATCTCGTCCTCACGACCTCGGCCAACGCCGCGGTCGCGAAAAAAGGCTCCCTGGCCTACGACACCTCGAAGGCCGCCGCGAATCACCTCGTGCGGGAAATGGCCATCGAGCTGGCGCCGCTGGTGCGCGTCAACGGCGTCGCGCCGGCCACGGTGGTGCAGGGCAGTGCGATGTTCCCGCGGGACCGCGTCCTCGGCTCGCTGGCCAAATACAACCTTCCCTACCGGGACGATGAGGCCACCGATTCGCTGGTGACAAAACTTGCCCAATTCTACGCCGACCGCACACTCACGAAAGCCCCGATCACGCCCGCCGACCAGGCCGAGGCGTATTTTATCCTCGTGACCCAACGTCTCAGCAAAACCACCGGCCAGATCCTCACCGTCGACGGCGGCCTGCACGAGGCGTTCCTGCGCTGATGCCATATCATTCTCGTTCTCGTAATCATTCTCGTTCTCCCGGGCATTTGCCGAGAGAAGGAGTATGAGTAAGAGAACGATTCAACGCCTCCTCCGGTGAATCTATCCTCCAAACCCCTCCATTGCGCCGCCGTTGACCTCGGTGCGACCAGCGGGCGCGTCATCGTCGGCACCTGGAACGGCAAAAAACTGGCGCTGACCGAGGTGCATCGCTTCGCCAACCAGTTTCGTTCGGCCGGCGGCCACGACTACTGGGACATTCCAGGCCTGTGGCATGAGATCACCACCGGCCTGCGCACGGCGAAAAAGCGTTTCCCAAAACTGGTCTCGGTTGGCGTGGACACCTGGGGCGTGGATTACGTGTTGGTCAATGACGCCGGCCGGATGGTTTTCCCGACGCACGCCTACCGCGATGCCCGCACCCAACCGGGTCTGCAGCGCCTCGCCAACACGCGTGCGGCCCTTGAGCGCATCTATGCGGCGACGGGCATCCCGAATGTTTTCTACAATTCCAGCCTGCAACTCGAGGAGACCATTGCACACTGCCCGGCGGTGGCCGACCTGGCGACCCGCTGCCTGTTCCTGCCGGATTACTTCAACTTCCTCCTGTCGGGCCGCATGGAGAACGAGATCTCCTTCGCCAGCACCACGCAGCTCCTTGATGTTCACGGCCGGGATTGGTCGCGCGCCACGCTCGATCATTTCCACATCCCGTCGACGTGGTTCACAAAGCCGATTTTGGCCGGCACGGTCCTCGGTCCGGTGCGCGAGCTCCCGGAGTTGAAGGGTGTGAAAGTCATCGCCGTGCCCGGTCACGACACGGCGTGCGCCTACGATGCCATGCCGGCCAACCCCGCCGGTGGCGATCTCTACATCAGTTCCGGCACCTGGTCGCTGGTGGGTTTCGAGAGCGACACTCCGGTGCTCGGTCCCGAGGCGTTGACCGCGCGCATTTCCAATGAGCGCATCGGCGACGGCCGCTACCGGCCGCTGACGAATGTCATTGGGCTCTGGCTGCTCGAGCAGACGTTGAAGGAGTTTGCGGCCCGGCCGAAGACCGACAAGGAATGGGCGAAGCTGATCACCGCCGCTGAGGCCTTGAAGGTGGAGCGCGTTGCCCCCAACGCGCTTGCCTCGAAGGAAACGCGTTGGGGGCAACGCGTTCCACCTCTGCTCGACGTCACCGATCCGGCTTTTGTCAATCCGCCCTCCATGCGCGCGGCGATCGACGCGCAGCTGAGGAAGCGTCGTCTGCCGCGCCCCAAGAATCTCGCCAGCTACACCCGGTTGATTTGTGACTCGTTGGGGCAGGGGCACGCCGATGCCCTGCGCGCCTTCGAGCGACTGGCCGGACGGAAGTTCTCGCGCATCCTCATTGTCGGCGGTGGTTCGAAAAACCGCCTGCTCTGCCAGGCGACGGCCGATGCCAGCGGCCTGCCGGTGCACGCTTTCACCCTCGAGGGCACGGCCGTCGGCAACATCGCCAGCCAGCTCGTCGGCCTGCGCGCCGTCCGCAACCTCGCCGCCTTTCGCGAACACTTCAGCAAACAAATTACAGCTACCGTATATCAACCACCTTCCTAACCAATCGTTCTCGTTCTCCTTCTCGTAATCTTTCTCTCATGCACGAGCCGAGAACGAGAAAGATTCAAACCCCCATGGCCTCCAAATCCTCCACCTCCCGCCAGTCCATTGCCGCCGCCTACCGTCTGGCCCGCGCCGCTTACGCCGAGCGCGGCGTCGACACCGATGCCGCGATCAAGCGCGCCCTCGCCGTCCCGATCTCCCTGCACTGCTGGCAGGCCGACGATGTGCGCGGACTGGAGACACCTCGCGAGGGAATCGCGGGCGGCGGCATCATGGCGACCGGCAGTTATCCCGGTCGCGCGCGCAACGGCGACGAGATGCGCCGCGATCTGGACCTTGTCCTCAAGCTTTTGCCGGGCAAACAACGGCTCAATCTCCATGCGTTCTACGCGGAGACCGGCCGGAAAAGTGTGGACCGCGATGCGATCACCCCGGCCCATTTCGCTGGCTGGATCGATTGGGCGAAAGGCCACCGCATCGGCCTCGACTTCAATCCGACCTATTTCGCGCATCCTCTCGCCAACACGGGTTTCACGCTCTCCAGCGCGGATAAAAAAGTGCGGCAATTCTGGATCAATCACGGCCGGGCCTGCCGGCGCATTGCCCAGCATTTTTCCCAGCAACTCGGCTCACCCTGCGTCCTCAACCACTGGATTCCCGACGGCACGAAAGACCAACCGGCCGACCGCTGGGGTCCGCGCGCCCGGCTCGTCGAGTCGCTCGACGCGATCCTCGCCGACTCGAAAATCAGCTCCACGCACTGCATCGACGCCGTCGAGGGAAAACTCTTCGGCCTGGGCAGCGAAGACTACGTCGTCGGCTCCCATGAATTCTACTCCTCCTATGCGCAAAGCCGGCAGGTCATGCCCTGCCTCGACCTCGGCCACTATCACCCGACGGAGTCCGTCGCCGACAAGGTCTCGGCGCTGCTGCCGTTCCATCCGCGTCTGTTGCTGCACACCAGCCGCCCGATCCGTTGGGACAGCGACCACGTGGTGATTCTGGATGACGCCGTCCGGGCGCTTTTCACTGAAATCGCCCGGGGCAATGCCTTCAACCGGGTGTACGTCGCGCTCGATTTCTTCGACGCCAGCATCAATCGCATCGCCGCCTACGTCGTCGGCGCCCGGGCCACGCGCCAGGCGATATTGCTCGGGCTGCTTGATCCCTCGAAGCGCCTCAAGGCCGCCGACGCCGGCGGCTGCGGCCACGAGCGCCTCGCGCTCATGGAGCAGGCCAAGGCGATGCCGTGGGGCGCGGTGTGGGACATGCTCTGTGTGCGCGCCGGCACACCGCCCGCCGAAACCTGGCTGGCCGCGGTGGCGCGCTACGAGAAAACCGTTACGTCAAAACGCTCATAATTTTTGCCGCATTCTCGTTATCGTAATCATCCTCGTTCTCTCTGGTTTTACGGCGAGAATGAGAATGAGAATGAGAACGAGTAAGAGAACGATCCAACCAACTCGCTCATGAATCTCGATCAACGCCAAGTCCCCGGCGCCGACAAACGCGTGCAGCTGATGGCGACGTGCCTGTGCGACGCGTTTTACGACGATGTCGCCCGGGCCACGGTCGAGGTGCTGGAATATCTCGGCTGCACGGTGGAGTTTCCCGCAGGGCAGACCTGTTGTGGACAGCCCGCCTTCAACGGCGGCGACTGGCCGGCGTCGCGCAAGGTCGTGCGGCACACCGTGCAGACTTTTGCCGGCGACCTGCCGGTGATTGTGCCCAGCGGCTCCTGCGCGGCCATGGTGTTTCACGGCGCCCCGCTGGAGTTTGAAAAGGAAGCGGACCTGCCGGCCGTCCAGGCGCTCGCCCATCGCACCTGGGAACTTGCTGATTTTATTGTCCACGGTCTCGGCGTGAAGACCTGGCCGGGCCGCTATGAGGCGAAGGCGGCCTTCCACCGCGCCTGCCACACGCGCGGCACCAACAGCAGCGAGGCGATGGGTACGCTGCTCGCGACGATTGCGGGGCTCACCCTCGTGCCTTTCGGCGAAGGCGAGCAGTGCTGCGGCTTCGGCGGGACGTTCTCCGTTTCCTTTCCGAACATCTCCAGCGGCATGGGCACGCTCAAGCTGGAACACATCCGCGCCGCCCAGCCCGACTTCATCGTGTCCGGCGACATGAGCTGCATGATGCACCTGGGCGGTCTCGCCGAGAAAGAGGGGCAGCCGATCAAGACCCAGCACCTCGCCCAAGTCCTGCGCGACGCCCTCAAGAACGGAGGGCTGATTTGATGGCCACAACCAGGCACAAAAAAAGCACTTCCCTACGCTCAAGATTTTCGGGCGGCTATAGCCGCTGCCCAAGTCTTACCAGCCTGACCGACCCCTTCGTGTTTTTCGTGGCATCCCTCGGCCTTTCATCCTCTGTCCACCGTCCTCTGTCCACCGTCCACTGATCCGCATGGCCACCCAGCAGATTGACCAGTTTGCCAAGCACCTTCGCCCGGACACGAAGGCCGCGGTCTATGATGGTTCGAAGAAGGGCCATGAAAAGCGCACCCAGGTGCTCTTCGATCATTTTCCTGACGCCAACCGGCTGCGGGTCCTCGCCGGCGAAATCAAGCAGCACGTGGTGGAGAATCTCGACACCTACCTGCCGCAGGTGGAGGCGAAGCTGCAGGCCAACGGCGTGAAGGTCCACTGGGCCGCGACGGCCGAGGCGGCCAACGCCGCCGTGCTGGCCATCATGCGGGCGCGGAACGCGACGAAGATCGTGAAAGCGAAAACCATGGTCTCGGAGGAAACCGAGCTCGGACATTTTCTGGAGCAGAACGGCATCGAGTGCGTCGAGACCGACCTCGGCGAATTCATCGTCCAAATCGACCACGACACGCCGTCGCACATCGTCAAACCGATCATCCACAAGAACCGGCGCGAGATTGCGACCTCCTTCGAAAAGCACGGGTTGGGGGCCTACGATGATGACCCGCAGACCATCACGCGCCGGGCCCGCGCCCACCTGCGGCGAAAGTACCTCGCAGCCGATGTCGGTCTCACCGGCGGGAACTTTATCAGCGCGGAGAGCGGCCGGCTGGTGCTGGTGACCAATGAGGGCAACTCCCGCTTCTGCCTCGCCGCCACCAAGTGCCATATCGCGATGGTGGGCATCGAGAAGATCCTGCCGCATGACCGCGACCTCGGACTCTTCCTCAATCTGCTCGCGCGCAGCGCCACCGGCCAGCAGTTGACCGTGTACACCGAGTTCATCAGCGGACCCAAAGCCGCGACTCAGCCCGACGGTCCGGAGGAGATGCACGTCATTCTCGTCGACAACGGCCGCACCACCGTGCTCGAGAGTGATTGCCGCGAAATCCTTCGCTGCATCCGTTGCGGCGCGTGCCTGAATGTCTGCCCCGTCTACCGGCAGGCGAGCGGGCACGCCTACCGCAGTGTCTATCCCGGTCCGGTGGGCGCGGTATTGTCACCGCTGCTGGCGGGGGAAAAGTTTCCCGAACTCGCCGACCTGCCCAAGGCCTCGTCGCTGTGCGGGGCGTGCCACGAGGTCTGTCCGGTCAACATCCCCATTCCCGACCTGCTGCTGCGGTTGCGCGAAAAGGGCAAACGCGAGGGCGCGCCTCTTGCCGCCGCCGGCACGCCGCCGATGGGGGCGTGGGCGTTGCTGGCCTCGCAACCGACGGCGTGGAAAGCTGCGCTGTTTGGCGGCAAGATCATCAATTACCTGCCGACCAAACTGCTGCCGATTCCCGCGCTGCGCGCCTGGGAGGACAAGCGCACGCTGCCCGCGTGGCGCGGCGGTGAATTCAGAAAATGGCTGAAGGGTCGGAAAGGTAGGGGCGGTTGCCCCCAACCGCCCGGCGTCGGCGCAAGATCCCACGGAGGGCCGTTGAGGGCAACGGCCCCTACCGGAAAAACACCATGAGCGCCGACCGCGCACAGATTCTTTCCCGCGTGCGCGGCGCTCTGGCGCCCCTGGCGCAGCGGGCGGCCTTGCCGGATTGGACAACTGAACTGGTCGTCATGCGGCAGGCGCGCGGCACGGTCGATGCCTGGACGCTTTTTGCCGAGCGGATGCGCGGGGTGCATGGCACGCCTCTGACCCGGGTGGCCGAGCTCGTCGCCTTGCTGGAGAAAAACAACTGGCGGCACGGTTACTGCGACCCGGTGCTCTGGCCCCGGCTCGCGCCGGCGTTTCCGGCGTCGATCACGGTGGAGACGGCTTTCGACCGGGCCCGGGTGGATGATTATCACTTCGGCATCACGCGCGCCTCCGCCGCGATCGCGGAGACGGGCACGGTGGTCCTGACCGAGGCCGAGACCGCGAGCCGGCTGGCGGCACTGGCGCCCTGGGTGCATATCGCGGTGTTGGCGCGCGATAAAATATTTATCGACGTGCCGCAGGCCGTCGCAGCGCTGCCCCGGGATGCCAATATCATCTGGTGCACGGGACCGTCCAAGACCGCCGATGTGGAGGGCATCCTCATCGAGGGCGTGCACGGCCCGGGCATCCAGGTCGCGCTGCTGCTGGAGTGATGAGCCACGCGTCATAGCCTGAAGGTATGGCGCGGTCGCTGGGCGCGCCTTCAGGACAATCGCGGACGGCCCGCAGAGCCGCAGGCCCTCCCGATGAACTAATAGGGACAGGTCAAAAAACACGTTGAAACTAATAGGGACAGGTCAAAAACACGTCGGTGATTGGCGGCTACTATGTCGATGATCTCTAGGCTGATACCAGCGCCTTGTGGCGACTCAAAGAAACTATAAGCCGGATCCAGGCAGGAAACCGCGGATTACGCGCATTGACCTGGATATTTCAGAGCCAAGGCCAGCCTGGAGCCAACCGATCTAATTACGCACCGGCTGGGAATTATAAGGGACAGGTCAATAAACACGTCCTGGCCGTGATCGAGAAGTCCCGCACGGCCTGTATCAACCGCGGTCAGCGGCTGGAGGATCATTTCGTCGGAACCGACCAAATGATCGGCAGAAATTAGAAATTATTAGGGACAGGTCAAAAAAACTCAAAAAAACTGGGAATTATAAGGAACTAATAGGGACAGGTCAAAAACACGTCGAGGATCGGCGGCTACTATGACGTTGAGTTCGTGGCTGCCACCCGCGCCCTGAGGCGACTCAAAGATCAGACATTGGGTCAGCTGCGGATATTGATGTCGGCTGGTTTGCGTAGTATTTCAGCTCGCCGGCCGAAAAACGCTGGCCAAGTGTCTGGCTCAACTTCGTCGCGCGGGCCATGCGGCGGGTGCGTTATCATGGCCCCCATCATCCATCAGGTCGCGGAACTGCAGGGACTGTACGGCCCTTTCACGATGGCGGAGCGCGTCGTGCAAAAAATCTGGCTCCGGGAGGACTTTGCGCAACACCGCGCGGTGCTGACGGACGGCCGGCCGGTGGTGATTCGCTCGACCGGTGCGTGGAATCTGCGGGGCGGCCCGGATTTTCACGGGGCCCGCCTGACCATCGCGGGCCGGGAAATCACCGGTGATATCGAGGTGCATTTTCACGCCACGGACTGGCGCGCGCACGGGCATGCGGCGGATCGCGCCTACGACCACGTCGTGCTGCATGTCGTCCTGTTTCCGCCGGCGGCGGATGAAGCGCCGGCACGGCACGCCGACGGGCGGGTGATTCCGACCCTCGTGCTGCTGCCGTTGCTGCATCGTGATTTGGAGGAGTATGCCTCGGACGATGCGCTGGAGGTCATCACGGCGCGCGATCAATGGGAGCGCTTCGCCGCACTGGCGGCACTGCCGGTCGCGGAGCGCCTGGGCTTGATCCGGGAAAAGGCGGAGGAGCGCTGGCGACAAAAGGCATACTTTGCGAAATTGCGGATTGCCAAACTCGGCTGGCCGGCGGCGGCGCATCATACGGCGTTGGAAATTCTCGGTTACCGGCAAAACCGGGCCGCGATGCTGGCGGTGGCGGCGCACTATCCGCTCGCGGCTTGGGCTGACGGAATTGATCCGGAGTTTATTTTCGCAGCGGGGAGGGGCCGGTGGCAGTTGCAAGGGGTGCGGCCCGCGAATCACCCGCTGCGGCGTCTGCGACAGTATCAAAGTTGGGTGGCGGCCGCTCCGGACTGGCCGCAGCGATTGGAGCGGATGGTGACGCAGGATCCGCTGAATGCCATCCTGAGCCGTGCGAAGGATCCAGTGGCATGCGCGAATCCTGCTGGATCCTTCGCACAGCTCAGGATGACAGGACATGGAAGTGATGGCCCAGGGAATGAATTGAACGGCAATTCCATTTCGCCGCCGCGGCCCGTGCGTCAGGAGCTGGGTATACGGAAACTTCGCGACACCC
>JANMVS010000548.1:0-5604 GCA_031392885.1 Verrucomicrobiota bacterium | reverse complement strand
TTATTCTTGATTTGGTTCATTGGGCTGTTCCTTCATGTCAGCCCCACCTCTTGTGTCCACCAAACCGGGGCAGGCCTAACATGCTGAATCGCTTGCAAGCAAGCTCCTACCAATGAGAGCAGATATAAGGGGCATCGGGTGTTGGCGTTGGTTTGGTCAAAGGCCCCGGCGAGATTTACTATTTCATGTTTTCGTGGGGAAATTCATCTGCATTGTTCCGGCTTCGCAATGGGTGGAGGCAACTTCGCCTTGGCTCAATAGCCATCATGGACGCCGCGCCGCACGCGAGAAACAAGGATTGAGCCCGCGCCTTCCCCTGTGTTTTGTCCTCTGACTCAGCCCATGCCCCTCCCGTCCCTCCTTGCTCCCTCTCTGCTCGCCGGTGATCACGCCCAACTCGGGGTCAGCGCCCGGGCGGTCGCCGCCAGCGGCGCGCCGTGGCTTCATTGCGACATCATGGACGGACATTTCGTGCCCAACCTGAGTTTCGGCCCCGAGACCCTCGCCGCCGTTCGCCGCTCCGGATCGAAACTATTTCTCGACACCCATCTGATGCTGTCCGAACCGCAGCGCTATATCGAGCCGTTCGCCCGGGCCGGGGCCAACCTCATCAGCATCCCTATTGAGCCCAGCTACGATCAGGCTGGCACGCTCGCGCGCATTCGCGCCCTCGGCTGCCAGAACGGCATTGTGCTGAATCCCGGCACGCCCGCCGCTGCCATCGAGCACCTGCTCGGCCTCGTCGACCTCGTGCTGGTCATGACAGTGCAACCCGGATTTGGCGGTCAGCCCTTTCGGCGCGACATGCTGCCCAAGCTGTCGCAGATCGATCAGTGGCGGCGCGAACGCGGGGTGAATTTCCGACTCGAGGTCGACGGCGGCATCGACCTGGCCACGGCCGGGGCATGCCGCGCCGCCGGGGCGGACACCTTCGTGGCCGGCACTTCATTTTTCAAGGCGGGTGACCAGACTGCTTTCGCCACCGCGATCGCCACCATGTAGGTCGGGCTTTCTGCCCGACCTACCCTGCCTCTCACCCATGGAGCAGCCGCACGGCAACTACCTGATTTCCGACGATCCCGTGCGGTTGGATGTCACCGCGATTCACGCTTATCTGAGCCAGGCGTATTGGAGCAGGAATATTCCATTGGCTGTCGTACAACGCGCCGTTGCCGGCTCGCTCTGCCTCGGGGCCTACGATGCAGCGGGCAACCAAGTGGGCCTGGCCCGCTTTATCTCGGACTTCGCCACGTTCTGCTACATCTGCGACGTGTATGTCCTCGAGCCGGATCGCGGCCACGGCCTCGCCCAAGCCATGCTGGCCTTGGCGGACCAACATCCCAAGCTGCAGGGCTTGCGCCGTTGGAATCTCGTCACCCGGGATGCCCATGGTCTGTATGCCAAATCCGGTTTCAAATCGATCGCGCACCCCGAACGGTATATGGAGCGGCTTGACCCGGTTGCGTACCGGCGGCTGGCGGATGGTGAGGGCTCATAATTAGCGTCGCGCCTTCCGGGCCACTTCCGCCGCCTGGGCGTACTGTCGGCGGAAAGTGCCGGCGAGCTCGTTGGCCAGGCGCACCGTGTCGATCTTGTCCTTGGACGTCAGCGCCTGTTTGATGCGACCGTTCATCTCCGCATAAGTCACGGCCGACATGTCGCTCATGACGGCAAGGGCCTCGGCGGGCAGACCGGCCGAGATGATTTCCTTCCAGGCCGCCACCAACTCGGGGTGCGTGTCCTGGCACATCACACGCAGGACAAAAGCCATTTCGCCGACAATTCCACCGGTCCACTCCGCATGGTAGATGAGCGGATTGGCCTCCGCGTAGGGATTTACCTCCGGATCGGTGCGGGAGGACGAAAAATCAGCAACGTAGAAATCCCGGCGGATCGGCAAACGACGCAATTCATAACGGTCGGTGCCCCCGGGCACGCCCCGCTTGAAATTCCAGAGCTTCTGCCCGTCCATGGAGAGAGCGTATTCCATGAAAGCCTGTGCGACGCGACCGTTCGGCGCGCCGCGCAGCACGGCGATGGGGTCGGGCGAGAGCACGGTGCCATCCGGCGGGGAGAAATAACCAATCCGCTGACTGGAGCCATCCACCCGCCGCGCCGTCGTTAGATAACTGCCGCGGCCGTAAAAATCAATGCACAGGCCCACCGCGGAATTCCCCTGAATCACGTCGATCGAGGGCTTTTGCGAGGTGTCGGTAAAATAGCGGGCGTTCGCTCCGATCCGCTGCAGTATGCGCAGCCCGTGGACCCAGCCCTCCGCCACGGCCTGCGCCTCCAGGCTGGAACCTGCTCGGCCGGTAGCACGCACCAGTTGCTGCCACCGCCGCTGGATTTGCTGCTGAATCACATTTTCAAATGCCTTCGCAATCGAACTGCTTTTCGTCGGGTCGCACAAGGCGACCTCCCCTTGGAGTTTGGGCTCCTGCAGGTCTTCCCACGCACGCGGTTCTTTCGTCAGACCCAGCCGCCGGTACGAGTCCCGGTTGTAGATCATGCCGTAGCTGCTCAAGACGCTCCCCACCCAGAGGCCCTGCCGATCCCAGTAGGGCTCGCCGGTGAAGGATTGCGGGATCACATCGTCGCGGAACCATTCCGGATGCAATTGCATGAGACCTGAATCCACCAGCCGTCCCGCTTCGGCCTGGCGGATAAAATCAAAGCTGCCGCCCCCGAAAAAAACATCGATGCCACAGCTGATGTTGGAATCCAGGAAAGCCCGGCGCGCCGCCAGTTCCGTGGAAT
The DNA here is from genome assembly GCA_031392885.1 of Verrucomicrobiota bacterium. Taxonomy (GTDB): domain Bacteria; phylum Verrucomicrobiota; class Verrucomicrobiia; order Opitutales; family Opitutaceae; genus Lacunisphaera. The sequence continues at coordinate 2,844 of JANMVS010000548.1, read as the reverse complement.
CGTCCGCCGGGGACTGCCCCGGCCGCAGCTTGGGATTGGCAAACGCGCCCTGCACTTCCCGGTTCCAGGTTTGCCCCAGTTTATTCGTCCAATACTGCTGAAAGGAAGCCACGTATTCCGACTCAATGAAACGGGTGATCTCGATGGTGCCGCCGATGACGCGCCAGTCGACTGCGACGGTTTTGCCCGTCCGGGCCAGATACCAGTCGTGGAACCCGCGCGAATATTCATAGCGGAGCGCCTCATTGTGCGGGGTGATGACGACGAGCGTCTCGTCGGCGCTTTGCGCCGTCACCCGCTTGGGACGGATAAGAAACGGCAAACCGACGACCGCCCCCAGCGCGAGAATGAGGAGCGCCCGCTTCATGGATCGGATCTCAAAGGTAGGGCGAGTCCTCCGGACGAGCCGGCATTCCCGGAGCATATCATCCCGCCGGTCCGCCCGAGTCCGAATCTTTTAATCTCCGAATGATAGCGGACGACAATCTGTTCACTGGAGCCGCCGCAACGCCGCGGCGGTTGGCGGCCGACCCACGGCGAGGTCGCCGTGGCTCCATGATATATCCGGGCCAGGCGGGGCGGCGACCGAAGGCTTCGCCCTGCCAATGTCGCCTCGTTCCGCGCCATGCCACGCATAACTCAGTCCACCAGCACGACCACATCCTCGGGTGACACCGTGGCGTAGAGCTCCCGGCGCACCGTCCCGTCGGCGAAGCGCGGGTTGCGCTCCAGAATCTTCAGGTGGGCCCCGCTGGCGGTGAGGAACTCGTACTGGGCCAGGTCGCCCAGATAGATGGATTCGCCGATGCGGCCCGCGACGACATTGCGGGGGGCCGCGGAATGGTGCAGTTCCCAGCACTCGGGCCGGATGGAAACAGTGACTGCCGCGCCGACCACGGGCGGCTTCGCCGGATTACCCAGGACTCCGTCGAATCGGCCGACCGCCGTCTCGACCGTGACACCGGAGTTGACCAGACTCATTACATGGCCGGGGATAAAATCCGCCTCGCCGATAAAGTTGGCGACCGTGCGGCCGAGGGGACGTTTGTAGACCTCGCGGGGCGTGCCGACCTGCAAAATGCGGCCATGGTCCAGGATCGCCAGGCGATCGGCGATGGACAACGCCTCCTTCTGGTCGTGAGTCACATACACGGTGGTGAGCTGGAACTCCTTGCAAACGCGGCGAATTTCCGCCCGCATTTCAAGCCGCAACTTGGCGTCCAGATTGGACAACGGCTCGTCGAGCAGCAGGCAGCGCGGACGAATGACCAGCGCCCGCGCCAAGGCCACGCGCTGTTGCTGGCCGCCGGACAACTGGTTGGGCTTGCGCTCGGCGTAGGGTTCCATGTGGACCGAAGCCAGGGCCGCGCCCACCCGCTGCTTGATCTCGGCCGCCGCCACCCGCCGCTCCTCCAGGCCGAAAGCCACATTCTCCGCCACGGACAGATGCGGCCACAGGGCGTAACTCTGAAACATCATGCCCGTATTGCGCTTGTGCGGCGCGAGTCGGGTCACGTCCTCCGCGCCAAAGAAAATCCGGCCGTGATCGGGCTGGTAAAAACCCGCGAGACTGCGCAGCAGCGTCGTCTTGCCGCAACCGCTGGGGCCCAGCAGAAAAAAAAGCTCGCCCGGATTGATCGTCAAATCAAGGGCCTGGAGCGCCATGGTACTCCCGAATTGCTTGGTCAGTTGCTGAACCTGAATGGAAATCATCGCGGGAGCACCGGGCCCGGCGAGGCAACCCGCGGGCTCCGGCTAAGTCAAAAAGATAAACCCCCCGGTGAATTTGTAACAGTTTGCGTTGCGTCGGGGTTTCGCTCTCATCGCCCCATGCCCCCTAGGAAAGGCCCGCCGGAACTCAAGCACCTCGACCACGTTCTCGTCACGCCCAGCGCCATCAAGCGCCGCATCGCCTCCCTGGCCGTCCAGTTGAACGCCGACTACGCCAGCAAGGACATGATGGTGGTGGCCATTGTGAACGGGGCGCTGATTTTCACCGCCGATCTGCTGCGGCAATTGAGCAGCCCACTGCGGCTCGACTGCCTCCGCGCCTCCAGTTACCACGATGGGACCAAGGCCACCGGTGAGCCCCGCATTGTCGACCAGATGAAACTCGATGTGCGGGACCAGCACGTGTTGCTGGTCGACGACATTCTGGACACGGGCAAGACCCTCGCGGCGGTCGCGGGCCTGATCAAGAGCAAGGGCGCGGCCTCCGTGAAAACCTGTGTGCTGCTCGACAAGACGGCGCGCCGGATGGTGCCGTTTGAGGCGGATTACGTGGGTTTCGGCATTCCCAACGAATTCGTGGTCGGCTACGGGCTCGATTTCAACGAACGCTACCGCAACCTGCCCTGCATCGGCGTCCTCAAGCCCAAGTATTACGCCGGAAAGTGACGGGGAAAGCGGTGCGGATCAGCCGGGACCCACTCGGCGGCTCGGCTTTAGGTCGGGGCTTATCCCCTACAAAAGAGTCGGATTCCGGCCTAAAGCCCAACCATCCCTATTCATCCTATATTCAGCAGTACCACAGACCAATTTAACCACGGATTCCACGGATCTCCACGGATACAGCAATAATTCAGGGAGAAAAACCGGATCAAATCCATTCACCTGTTGGGTGAAAGCCCAGGAATTTGTATTTGATTGATAATCCGTGTTCATCCGTGGTTTCAACTGTGTTTTCTGGGTTCATGGGAAAATGCCTTGCACTCCCCCCCGCCGCGCCTTTGCTTGCCGGCTCACCCCGGAGAGATGGCCGAGTGGCTGAAGGCACAGCTTTGCTAAAGCTGCATAGGGGAAACTCTATCGAGGGTTCGAATCCCTCTCTCTCCGCCACTTTTC
>JANMVS010000547.1:0-2517 GCA_031392885.1 Verrucomicrobiota bacterium | reverse complement strand
GCCCTGACGGTGCGCCGGCTCGCCAAATGCGGGCCATGGCATCCCGGCGGGGAAGATGCCGTCCCGCCCCGACTCCCGCCGGTCTGCACCAAAGTTTCAGCCCGCATGACCGACCAAGCGCCGGACCCACGCGGGCTGAACGTCGTCGCGCCCCGCCAAAATATCGTGGCGCGTGTGAAAAATGCGGGCTAAGCCCTTTTCGTCATGGATAAAAAGAATACAGTGATCGGTGTCCTGCTCCTCATCGCCGCGATGGTGAGCTTCTATTTCAGCGCCCGACTGACCCAGCCCGCGCCGGGTTCCGACCACCCGCCGGCCGGTACCTCCGTCCAACCGACCGGCCTGCCGGCTCCCGCGACCTTTAAAACGGATACGCACACTTCACCCAGCGACGCCGTCCTGTCGGCGGCGAAGTCCACCCCGGCGGAGTATGTCACTCTGGCCAATGATTTCATCGAGGTCCGGTTCACCAATCAGGGCGGCGCCATCGCCCACGTCGGCCTCAAGCAATACCACGCGGAAAAAGGCCGGCCGGAACTCTACACCCTGAACGCCCTGCCCGCCGCCCCGGCGCTCAGTCTGACTGATTTCCCGGGCTTCGACCGCCACACGACCTACGCACTGGTGTCGCGGACCTCCACCGAACTCGTCTATCGCACCGTGACCGACGGGCTGGAAGTCACCCGCCGCTATTCACTGGCGAAGACCGCCGGCCAGGACGACTACCAGATCCGTCACGAAACCACCTTTCGCAATCTCACCGACAAGTTGCTGCCGCTGCCGCGGGCGTCCTTCAACCTCGGCACCGCCGCCCCGCTCAACGAAAACGACCTGGGGATCTACCTCAACGCCGGTTATTCGGACGGCAGCGACGCCAGCTTCATCGGCCGGGGCGACCTGCAAGGCGGCGGTTTGCTGGCCATGGTCGGTCTGAAGGATGGCGCCCCGCCGCCCTTTCTGGAGCACACCTCCGCCATCGCCTGGGCCTCGGTGAAGAACCAGTTTTTCACCCTCATCCTCACGCCCGATCAGCCGGGCAATGGCATCCGCGTCGAACGCGTGAAGCTGATTCCGACCGCCCCCGACACCGACACCAAGGCCTACGGCATCACCGGTTATGCCCGCTTCGAGCTCAAGCCGCTCGCCGCCGGTGCTTCATCGACCTTTGGCGCCAGCCTGTTCGCCGGCCCCAAGGAATACCGGCGCCTCTCCAACGTGGACATCTTCAAACACGGCGAAGAGAAAATCATGCAGTTCTCCACCGGTTTCGGTAAGGTGTTTTTCTCCGGGTTTTTTGCCCCGCTGCTGCTGACCATGATGACGTGGATTCACTCGGGCGTGCATAATTGGGGCTGGGCCATTATCCTCACCACCCTGCTGCTCAAGACGGTTTTCCTGCCCTTCACCCTCGCGGCCTCCCGTTCCTCCAAGCGCATGGCCAAGCTCAATCCGCTCATGCAAGCCATGCGCGAGAAATACAAGGACAACCCCCAGAAGATCCAGACCGAGACCCTCAAGCTCTTTAAGGAAAACAAGGTCAACCCGCTCGGCGGCTGCATCCCGATCCTCATCACCATCCCGTTCTTCATCGGTTTCTTCACCATGCTGCAGAGCGCCTCCGAGCTGCGCTTCGCCTCCTTCCTCTGGGCCACGGACCTGTCGGCCCCGGACACCGTGGCGCACATCTTCGGTCTGCCCCTCAACATCATGCCGCTCTTCATGGGCGCGACCATGATCTTCCAGATGCGGCTCACGCCGACGCCGACCACCGACAACGCCCAGGCCACGATGATGAAAGTCATGCCATGGATGTTTACGTTGTTCTGTTACAACTTTGCTTCCGGCCTGGCGCTCTACTCGACAATCAACGGCCTCTTCACCATCGGCCAGCAGCTCGTCATCAACCGGATGCCGGAAGCCGAGTTGCCCGCGCCCGCCGACGGCATGAAGAACGTCACGCCGAAGAAGAAAAAATAAGGTGGGGGCTGTTGCCCCCAAGCGCCCGGACCGTTGAGGGCAACAGCCCGTGCCTCTCCGCACATGGCCGGCCATAACAAGTGGTCCAAAGTCAAACGGCTCAAGGCCGTGACCGACGACGTCATCACCACCGACCAGGGCTATGAGGTGCGCTGCAACCTCCACGCCTTCGACCAGGTCGCCCACGCGCTGGAAAAAGCCGGTCGCTCGCCCGCCTCATCGGAGCTCGCCTATATCCCCACGTCCACGGTCCCGGTGACGGACGCGGCCAAAGACCGCGCCGTTGGGCAACTGCACGACACGCTCGAGGAACTGGATGATGTGCAGGCTGTATTTTCGAACGAGGAAATGGACGAGGCCGGCCGCGACCACCCTCATGTCTGACCACCCGCGGGGGAATAAGCCATCCGGCCTAAAAAATCATTGGGGGTTGAAAGTCGGCCGGTAACCGGAAAAGTACCGCCGGTTACCGCCATGTCACTCGAGTCCCACTTCGCCCCCTTTCGTTCGAACATCATCGGCATCGATCAGGATTTTGAG
>JANMVS010000454.1:0-3693 GCA_031392885.1 Verrucomicrobiota bacterium | reverse complement strand
CCACCAGCTTCGCGTGCAATGCGCCAAGCACCATTCGCCCATCGTCGGCGACCAGACTTACGGCGACTTTGCGCGCAACCGCTCCTTCGCCAAGGCCACCAAGAACAAGCGGCTTTTCCTGCACTCGCTCGAGACGGGCTTCGCCTACGAGTTCGGCGGCCGGTCGTTTGTGTTCAAGGCCACCGCGCCGTTGCCGCAGGATTTTTCGGCGAGTTATTGAGGCGGTCGATGCGGAGACGGTCCGTTTCGGGTGGGCGTGGTTTCGTTTGAGTTTTCGGTCGGTACGGAAACTGACCTTCCAATAGCAGGGACGCGGACCCTCCCAACATGTGGATGGATGGCTCGCATCCCTGCGAGCCGTTACTTTACGCACAAATACGTACGGGATACCCATGAACCCGCCAACCCGCAATCACAGCAAATCCATCTGCGCATCATCCGGCGGCGTCACGGTGATTTTTTTCTTCGGCCGGGCCTGGGGCGAAGGGGAGGGGAGCGAGACCGACGTGTCGTCCGATTCCAGTTTCTCCAGAATCGTCTTGGCCCGCTCGATGACGCTCAGCGGAAGGCCTGCAAGCCGCGCCACCTGGATGCCGTAGCTGCGGTCGGCCGCGCCCGGCACCACCCGGCGGACGAAAACAATGTCGTCATTCCATTCTTTCACCGCCACTGAATAATTCTTCAACCGGGGCAGATGCTTCTCCAGCTGGGTCAGTTCCTGGTAGTGCGTGGCGAAAAGCGTGCGCGGACCGCAGTCACTGGCGCGGTGCAGATGCTCCACCACGGCCCAGGCGATGCTCAGGCCGTCGTAAGTCGAGGTGCCGCGGCCGATTTCGTCGAGAATGATCAGGGAACGGTCGGTGGTGTTGTTGAGAATGTTGGCGGTCTCGTTCATCTCAACCATGAAGGTCGAGTTGCCGCGGGCGAGGTCGTCGCTGGCGCCGACGCGGGAGAAGATCCGGTCGACGAGACCGATCCGGCAGGCCTTGGCCGGCACCCAGCAGCCGATCTGGGCCATGAGCGTGATCAAGGCGACCTGGCGGATGTAGGTGGACTTGCCCGCCATGTTCGGACCGGTGATCAGGATAATCTGCGCCTCGTCCGTCGAAAGTCCGGTGTCGTTCGGCACGAATGTATGGCTGCCGGCGAGTCCCAGCCTCTCGTGTTTCATCATCTGCTCGACCACCGGATGCCGCCCATCGGTGATGCGCAGGTCATCGCCGTCATCCAGTTGGGGCAGGCAATAATCCCACGCGCGGGCCAGCACGGCCCAGCCTGCCAGGACGTCGAGCTCGGCCAGCGCCTCGGCGGTTTTGGCCAGGGGGATGGATTCGTCGAGCACGGCGTTGACGAGATAACCGAACAGCTCCAACTCCCGGGCGAGGGATTTCTCCTCGGCGGAAAAAATTTCCTTCTCCTTGAGCTTGAGTGCCTCGGTCACATAGCGCTCCCCGCCGACCGTCGTCTGTTTGCGAATGTAGTCCGCGGGGACGTTGGCGAGGTTGGCTTTCGTCACCTCGATGTAATAGCCGAAAACGGAGGTATAGCGCACCTTGAGGCTGCGAATGCCGGAACGCTCCTGTTCCGTGCGCTCCAGCGCGGCGAGCCACGATTTGTTGTCGGTGGTCAGGCTGCGCAGCCGGTCGAGTTCGGGGTCGTAGCCGGCGCGGATGTAATTGCCGTCCTGCAGGTCGTTGGGCAGTTCGTCCGCGAGGGCCCGGGTCAGCAGTTCGCGCAGGGCCGGCAGGTCGCTCAGCCGCTGCCGCAGACGCGAAACCTCGCCATGGTTGCGGCCGACCAGATGGGCATCGAGCAGGTCGAGGCAGGTCATGACCGCGGGAATCTGGGCGAGGGTGTCCTTCACGCCGCCGAGTTCCCGCGGATTGCGGAGGCGGTTCTGCAGGCGGCCGAGGATGCGGGGGATATCCCGAACCTTATTGAGCAACTCCCGCACCTCGGCGAGGTCGCTGGGCTGGGCCAGGAGTTCGCCCACGATAGTCTGGCGGCGTCCGATCTCCGGCAAATCAAGCGCCGGGGTGGCGAGCCAGCGTTCGAGCAGGCGCGAGCCCGCAGCGGTGGTGGTGCGATCGATGGCGCCGAGCAACGAGGCCTCGCGGGTGCCGCGCGTGGATTGGAAAATCTCCAGATTGCGCAGCGTGGCCGGATCGAGCAACAGCGTGCCCGTGCTGCGATATTCCTGGAGCGAACGGAGGTTCGCCGGCTTGGCGCACAGATTCTCCGTCGCATAGTAAACCACCGCGCCAGCGGCGCCGAGCGCGGGGTGCGAATTCGTCAAACCGAATCCCTGGAGATTGAGCACGCCCAGGGCGTCCATGACCGTCTTGGCTCCGTCGGTGATCGCAAAATGATAGCCCGGCAACTCGGAGCACAGCCGCGGGGCGCAGAACTGGTGCAGGGCGTGGGTGGCGTGCGCCTCGTGCGGGGCGGCCTGCCACTTGGCGAGGTCGCCTTCGATCAGGACCAGCTCCGCCGGGTCGAGGGCGGTCAGGACGGGCAGCAGGTTTTCCGGATGGGCGTCGGTCGCGAGGCGAAACTCACCGGTGGAGAGGTCGAGCCACGCGGCGTGCAGGCCGCCCTGGTCCAGGGCGAGGGCACAAAGGTAGTGGTTTTTGACGGCATCGAGCTGGTTGGCGGAAAGCGTGGTGCCGGGGGAAAGGATGCGCGTGAGCTGACGTTTGACGAGTTTGCCCGCTCTGGCCGGTTCGGCCTGGTCGCAGATGGCGACTTTCTTGCCGGCGGCGAGGAGCTTGGTGACGTAGTTGTCGGCGGCATGATGCGGAATACCCGCCATCGGGGTGTCCTGCCGTTTGGTCAGGGTGATCCCGAGCAGGCGGGAACCGATCTCGGCGTCCTCAAAAAACATCTCGTAGAAATCCCCCAGCCGGAAGAGCAGCAGCGTGTTCGCCGGGAGGCCGCGTTTGACCTCGAAATACTGCTGCATCATTGGCGTTAACTTCTCGGTCATTGTTGTGAGCAGCGGCTAGTGAGTAGCGAGTAGGCGGAGGTTGGCTACCAAATTCTACTCGCTACCCGCAACGCGCTACCCACTACTTTCCGCGTGAGCGTCACTCTCCATCACGTCGACCTGGGCGGAGCCGGCCAGCCGCCGCTGCTGGTCCTGCACGGCCTGCTGGGATCCTCGCGCAACTGGCAGACCACCGGCCGGGATTTGGCCCGGCATTTTCATGTGTACGCCCTCGACGCCCGCAATCACGGGCGGTCGCCGCACGCGCCGGAGATGGATTATCCGGTGATGATGGCCGATCTCATCGGCTGGATGGACGCGCAGGGCATGGCCCGGGCGGTCCTGGTGGGGCACAGCATGGGCGGCAAGACCGCGATGCTGCTGGCCGGCCGGCAGCCGGAACGGGTGGAGCGTCTCGTCGTGGTCGATATCGCACCCAAGGATTATAGCTGGGTCGCCCATCAGGGGGAGTTTGCCGCCATGAATGAACTTGATCTCGCCAGTCTGCAGACGCGACAGGAGGCGGAGCTGCGCTTCGAGGCCCGCGTGCCCAGTCTCGGCCCGAGGAAATTTCTGACCACCAATTTGGAACGCCACGCGAACGGCGGCTGGCGTTGGGCGGTCAATTTGCCCGTGCTCACCGCGGCCCTGCCGGTCCTGGAGAAAAATAGTTTGCCGGTGGGCGACCGCTACGGCGGGCCCGTGCT
>JANMVS010000450.1:0-15035 GCA_031392885.1 Verrucomicrobiota bacterium | reverse complement strand
TCCGAAGGGTTGCCAGCTGGAGGGCCGGTCTCCGTACCGGCCGCGGGCGACAGCCAGTCTGCCAGCCCGGACGGCGGCCGGTGCGTCAGCCCGGACGGTACGGAGACCGTCCCTCCAGCAATTTCCCGCGAACGCGGGATTGAAAATACTCCCTAATCAGTTTCACCCCTTCGACCAGGCTCAGGTCAGGCAAGCGGCGAAATTTTCGCTGAGCCCACCGCCTAATCGGCTCCAGTCAATGAGGGGGATTGGCTGATCGCAGACCGGCAAAATCAGCCGGCGATTAGCCGGCCCCCGAAACCTGGTGGCGGAGACGATCAGTCGGAGCACACCTTGAAGGATTCATCCCTGGATGAATCCTTCAGTGGTCAATTCCTCCGGGGCTGGGGCAAACCATGCCCACTGGAATTAGCGGAGAACCGTGGCAAGGTCGTCTCGCGTTATCCGATTCCAATTCCCCTGCGGGATGCCGGCGGAACACCGACCCGGCTTAGCCAAAGTAACGAGTATCCTGCGCGGGCTTTCCACTCCGGCGTTGCGTTCGATCGGCGGGTAAGCGAAATCGGCCGGGATGAAGGTCCTCGACCTCGCGCTCAACCAACTGCTGGGCATCCGCGCCGCACCCACCGGCGCGACGCATCTGCTGGAACTGCCGTTCACGCCACCCCTGCACAATCATCTCGGTTCAATACATGCCGCCGCCCAGTTCGCCCTCGCCGAGGCTGCCAGCGCCGAATGCCTGCAGAGACATTTCGGCGAGTCCGCCGGCCGCGTCTTCGCCGTCGTGCGCAGCGCCGAGGTCAAATATCGCCAACCCGCGACCGGCGACCTGCTGGCCTTCGGCGCGCCGGATGAACCCACCCGGACCGGTCTCCGGGCCGAACTCGCCGCGCGTGGCCGATGCCGGGCCGTTATCCTGATTGATTTGAAGGATCGCGCCGGCACGCTCACCTTTCATGGCAAGTTTGACTGGTTCATTTCCGCCCCGCCGGCCTGAAACCGCCGCCCGGCGCCGGTTCGGTCTGCTGACTCTGGCGGTCTGCTTTTGCGCGACCACGGCGTCGCCGGCGTTGCCGGACTTCCTGCAGGCCGCGCTGGGAAAATTCAATCCGGCGGTGCCCCCCGGCTGGGCCTATAGCCAGACCACGGAGCGCAATAACCTCACCACCATCGAGCGATTCGATCCGTCCCAACCGCCGGCGGAACAATGGACCCTGTTACGCTACAATGGCCAGGCACCCTCTGCCCCGGACCAAAAAAAATATGACCAGTTCAAAGCCGCCAACCCGACAGCCTCCACCCAGGCCGCGTTCCAAAAGAGTGATATCGAACCGGGCAGCATTGAACTCGTCCACGAGGATACCGAACGGGCCGTGTTCAACTGCGCCTTCCGCTCCGAGTCCGCCGATTCTGATAAAATGCTCGGCCACCTGCACCTGCAGCTGGTGGTAAACAAGCGCCAGCCCCATGTTGAAAAATTCCAGCTCGCCCTGCGCGAGCCTTACTCACCGGTGCTCGGAGTGAAAATGAACGGCCTGATCGTGGAAATGATTTTTTCCGCCCCGACCTCGGACCGACCGAGTCTGCCCGCCGTCAGCACGTCCCATTTTGTCGGTCGAATTCTCTTCTTCATTGGGACCGAGGAGAACCTGCGTCTCACCTATTTCGATTTCTCCCGCCGGAACTAGACCCGGCACCGCTTCCGAAGAGGGCGAACGCGTTTGACATTATTCCCCAAACCTTTGGCTTAAGGTCCTGCTGCATCCACTATCGTGAAAAGCCTCCCCTTTCGCTGGCAACTGACCTTGTTCATCGTGCTGATTTGCGGGGTGACCCTGTCACTCGCATTCGCCGGGCTTTATCTTTACGATGTGCAGCAATTTAACACGGAGGTGCAACGACGGCTGGAGAAAACCCGGGGCGTGCTGATCGAGAACCTCGTGCCGTTGCTGGAGCAAAACCCCAATGCCACCGACCTGCCGCTGACTCTGCTGGGCACTGACTCGCAAATCATCGCCGCCGCGGTGTTCTCCGCCGAAAACAAGCTGCTCGCCCGCTATATCCGGCCGGACACGAAAGAAACCATCCCCCCACCCCAACTCGGCACCTCGTTGCTGACCAATGACCGTTCGGTGGTCTGGACCCCCATCTCCAGCCTCGATGGCAGCCGCAATCTCGGCAAGCTGTACCTGAAAGCCGAACTCACGTCCGCCGACCGCGAACGCTTCACCAATCTGCTGCGCGGTTCCGCCATCGTGTTTCTCGCCTCGGCGATGCTCGCCGTCGTCGCCGCCTACCGCGTCCAGCGGCATCTCACCCGCCCCATCATTGAGCTCGCCGAAGTTTCCACCGCCGTGCAGCGCGATCGCGACTACGGCGTCCGGGTCCAATCCACGGCCAGCGGGGAAATCGGCAGCCTGATCGACTCGTTCAACGCCATGCTGGAGACGATCCAGTCCAGCACCGCCGATCTGGAGCAGGCCCGGGTCGCGGCCGTGGAAAGTCGTGAGCGAATCTTCCAGGCCAACGAACAGCTCGAGGAGGCCAACCGCACGCTCGAGGCGCGCGTGGAAGATCGGACCAAGCTCCTGGTCAAGGCCAGCAAGGACGCCGAAGAAGCCAGCAAGGCCAAAAGCAGTTTCCTGGCGAAAATGAGCCACGAACTGCGCACGCCGCTCAATGCCATCATCGGCTACAGCGAAATCCTCAAGGAGGACGCGGTGGACGACGGCGACACCCGCACCGCCGGTGACCTCGACAAGATCCTCAACGCCGCGCGCCACCTGCTCGGCCTCATCAACGACGTGCTCGACATTTCCAAGATCGAGGCCGGCAAGATGGAGCTTTTTCTGGAGACCTTTGAACTGCAGAAGATCATCACGGACGTCGTGGCCACGGCGACCCCGCTGGTCTCCAAGAAAGGCAACACCCTCAAGATCGACTGTCCGTCCGACATCGGCAGCATCCATGCCGACGCCACCAAGCTGCGGCAGATGCTGCTCAACCTCTTGAGCAACGCCAGCAAGTTTACCGAGGCGGGGACCATCACGGTCAAGGTCGTCCGCCTGCCCGGTGATGGCGTGGAAATGATCGAGTTCTCCATCATCGACTCCGGCATTGGGATGACGCCCGAGCAACTCTCCCGGCTCTTCAAGGCCTTCAGCCAGGCTGATGCCACGACCTCCAGCAAGTATGGCGGCACCGGTCTCGGCCTCGCGATTTCACTGCAATTTGCCCAGATGATGAAGGGTGATATTACCGTCACCAGCACGCCGGACGTCGGCTCCACCTTCATCATCCGCCTCCCGGCCATCGTCCAGGTCAAGCAATCCGCCGTGATCCACAACACGAGCCACAAATTGACGAAATCCCCCTTCCCCAGCGATGCCTCCAAGCCGCGCCTCTTGATCATCGATGACGACGACGAGATCCGCCTCGTCATGGGCGAACTGCTCGGCCTGAGCGGCTACGAGACGATCGAGGCCACATCGGGCCAGCAGGGGCTCGATCTGGCGGCCAAGCTGAAACCCGACCTCATCCTGCTCGACATCATGATGCCCGGAATGGACGGCTGGACCGTCCTAAAGCATCTCCAAGCCAATCCCAAGCTCGCGGACATTCCTGTCATTGTCATCAGCGCGGTCAGTGACACTGAAATGGCCCAGTCCCTTGGCGCGGCCAGCGTCCTGCTCAAACCGGTCGATTCGGCGCGTCTGACCGCCGAGATTGCCCTTCAACTCCACCCCCTCCCTCGCTGCTTCGTGCTGCATATAGAGGACGACGCCGACGCCCGCGAGATCATCGCCCGCATGATGGAACGGGAAGGTTGGTCCTACCAATCCGCCGCCAACGGCAATGTCGCGCTGCGCATCCTCAACAAGGGCCGCCCCGTGGCCATCATCCTCGATTTGAAGATGGTCGGCATGAACGGCTTTGAGTTCCTCGATATTCTCCGAAAAAATCCCGCTTGGGTCGCCATCCCCGTCGTGGTCGTCAGCTCGATGGATATTACCCAGGAAATGGGCGATTATCTCACGCCGCGCACCACCGCCATTCTGCAAAAGGGCCGCTTCACCCGCGAGGAACTCGCGAACCTCCTCCGCCCGGCCATTGAAACCTGCGCACTTGCTGAAAGCTGAAATCCACCTACCATTCAAAAAATACTCCGCCATGCCCAAGATCCTACTCGTCGAAGACAACGAAATGAACCGCGACATGCTTTCACGTCGCCTTGAGAAACGAGGCTATGCCCTCATCATCGCGGTGGATGGCGCCCAAGGAGTCGCCCTCGCTCAAAGTGCCCACCCCGATCTCATCCTCATGGACATGAGCCTGCCCGTCATCGACGGCTGGGAGGCCACAAAGCAGCTGAAGGCCGATCCGGCCACCGCCGGGATTCCCGTCATCGCCCTCACCGCGCACGCCATGGAAAGCGACCGCCAGAAGGCCATCGCTGCCGGGTGCGATGATTTTGACACCAAGCCCGTGGAACTCGCACGACTGCTCGTCAAAATCGAGGATCTCCTGAAGAAATTTCCGCCAAAGGCATGAGCGGTTCCGGCTCCAGCTTATCCAAAGCGGGCAGTGCATCCCCGCTGTCCATCGGGCCGATGATCAAGGCCATTCGCTCCCGCGACCTGGAAGCACTCTCCAAGCTGCGCCATTCCCTGCGCACGCCACTCAACCAGATCATTGGCTACAGCGAGATGCTGATGGAATCGGCGGAGGAAAATAACGCCACGAGTATCCTCCCCGACCTGAAGCGGATCCACACGTGCGGCGGTCAACTCCTTTCCCTGATCAATGAAGCCCTCGCCCCATGGAAAATCGAGACCGGCAAAATCGACTTTCCCGGCATGCGGCGTGACATGCGTACGCCGCTCAGCGCCGTCATCGGCTACGCCGATCTCTGTCTCGACGAAGCCAACGCCAGCAGCCACGCGGAGTTGGTCAAGGATCTCCAGAAAATCCTCCGCGCCGCCCAGAACCTTTATACCCTCTTCGAAAGTGAGGACTACCCGGAGCAGATGGATGCCAGCGGCCAGATCGGCGACCCCAGCGAGGCCGAAAGTCCAGTAGCCGCGAACGCCGCCGGGCAGCCCGCCGCGATCGGGCATGATTTTGGCCTATCCGCCTCCCCCTTGCCCAGAGGCCGACTCCTCGCCGTCGACGACGACGAAATGAACCGCGACATGCTCGTCCGCCGCCTGCAGAAACTCGGCTACGAGGTGGGTGAAGCCAGCACCGGCCGCTTGGCCCTGCAAAAACTCAAAGAAGGCAACTACGATCTCGTCCTCCTCGACATCCTCATGCCTGACCTCGATGGCTTCCAGACCCTCGAGTACATGAAAGCCGATCCCGGCCTTCGCCACATTCCCGTCATCATGCTCACCGCCCTGGATGATGCCGAGAGCACCGTCCGTTGCATCGAGGCTGGCGCCGAGGACTACGTCCCGAAGCCCTTCAACCCGACCATCCTGCGCGCCCGCATCACCGCCTCGCTGGAGAAGAAGCTCCTGCGCGATCAGGAGCAGGCCTTTCTCACGCAGTTGCAAGTTGAACGCGCTAAGTCGGAGCGTCTCCTCCTCAACGTCCTCCCCAAGGCCATCGCCGAGCGCCTCAAGGCCGGCCAACGCACCATCGTCGACAGTTTCATCGACTCTACGGTGCTCTTTGCCGACATCGTGGGTTTCACGCGCATTGCCGCCAAGCAATCGCCGCACCGCACCGTGCAGTTGCTCAATGAGATTTTTTCCAGCTTTGACCGCATCGCCGAGCAACTCGACCTGGAGAAGATTAAGACGATTGGTGATGCGTACATGTTGGTCAGCGGTGTGCCGGTCATGCGCGCCGACCATGCGGAGGCCTGCGCCAATGCCGCCTTCGAGATGCTTGAGGCCGTGCGCGTTTTCAACCGCCGCCACCAGCTCGATTGGAACATCCGCGTCGGCATGAACAGCGGGCCCGTCGTCGCGGGTATTATCGGCACCAAGAAATTCTCCTACGACCTCTGGGGCGACACCGTCAACATCGCCAGCCGCATGGAATCACACGGCCAGCCCGGCAAGGTGCAGATTTCGGAAATCACGATGAAGCTCCTCGGTTCCAAGTTCGAGTACGAGCCCCTCGGCGAGATCGACATCAAGAACTCCACCCGGATGCCGGCCTTCCTGCTCCGCCGGAAAATCGAGCAGAAATAGCGGCCCGGGGCCCCGCAGGAGATTTTATCCAACGTCCCATGAAATCTGGACTATGGGCCGGGCGAGTCGTCTCGCCGAGCCGTTCCGCACCACGGCTCATCCAGAGGATGACGGACTGTCGCTTCGCTCGGTACGCCCGACCGGGAATGTCACGACCAAAGTCCAAATCATTAGGGACGTTGGTAATAGCCCTCACCCCACCGCCGCCCCTAGCCCGCAAATTTCACACTCGTCACGAAATTTTGGCGGTGTTCGACGACTCTCAGCCCGCGTGGGTCCGGGACTTGGTCGGCCATGCGGGCTAGCGTTTTGCCAGCCACTTGAACACGAGTGTCGAGAGGCCGGGCAGGGTCAGACTGAGGGAATGATCGAAGCCATCGGCCAGCGCGGTGGAGGACTGCTTGCCGCCGTGGTTGCCGAAGCCGGTGCCGCCGTAATAGGTCGAGTTCGTGTTCAGCACTTCCTTCCAATAGCCCGCGTGCGGCACGCCCACATTGTAGCGCGCGCGCGTCATGGGCGTTAGATTGCACACCACCAGATAGGCCGTCTGCTGCGCCTCATCCAGCCGGAGAAAGCTGATGACACTGTGGTCGCCGTCCGTGCAGTTCACCCAGCGGAAACCGGCGGGCCGGAAATCGTGGCTGCTGAGCACGGGATCGCCGGTGTAAAGTCTGTTGAGGTCGCGGACGAGAAGGCGCAGGCCTTCGTGTTCGGGTTCGCGCAGGAGCGCCCAGTCTAGACTGGCATCGTGATTCCATTCCGCGCGCTGGCCGAACTCGCAGCCCATGAAAAGCAGCTTCTTGCCGGGATAGAGCCAGATGTAGCCGTAGAGGGTGCGAAGGTTGGCCGCTTTCTCCGGGATACTGCCCGCGGCCATCTTGCCCAGCATGGAGGCCTTCAGGTGGACGACCTCGTCGTGGGAATACACCGAAATGAAATTTTCGGAATATTGGTAGATCATGCCGAAAGTCAGCTTGTCGTGCGACCATTTGCGGTGGATGGGATCCTTTTGGAAATACGTGAGCGTGTCGTGCATCATGCCCATGTTCCACTTGTAGTCGAAGCCCAGCCCCCCCTCCTTCGTCGGCCGGCTCACCATCGCAAACGCCGTGGATTCCTCCGCGATGGTGACCGCGCCCGGATAATATTGGTGCACGAGGTCGTTCACCTGCCGCAGGAAATTGATGGCATCGAGGTTTTCGCGCCCGCCGTACTGGTTCGGGATCCACTCGCCGGCCTTGCGGGAATAATCCAGGTAAAGCATCGAGGCCACCGCATCGACGCGCAGGCCGTCGATATGATACCGCTCCAGCCAGGAGAGCGCGCTGGCGACCAGGAAGCACCGCACCTCTTGGCGGCCGTAATTGAAAATCAGCGTGCCCAAGTCCATGTGCGCGCCCAGCCGCGGGTCCGCGTGCTCGTAGAGATGCGAGCCGTCGAACTGCGCCAGGGCGAAGCTGTCCCGCGGGAAATGCGCCGGCACCCAGTCGATGATGATGCCGATGCCGCGCTGGTGCAGGTGGTCGACCAGGAATTGGAAATCTTCCGGGGTCCCCCAGCGGTGCGTCGGCGCGAAAAAACCCGTGACTTGATAGCCCCAGGACCCCGTGAAGGGAAACTCGCTCACCGGCAGCACCTCGATGTGCGTGAAGCCCATTTCGACCACGTAGTCGGCCAACAGCGGGGCGAGCTCGCGATAGTTATACGGGCGGTTGGCCTCCGCCATATTCCGCTTCCACGAGCCGAGGTGCACCTCGTAGATCGACATCGGCCGGTCGACCCGGCCGGCCGCGGCGGCGCGCTGCGCGATCCACGCGGCGTCGCCCCACTGGTAACGGCTGGTGTCGCAGATGATCGCCGCGTTGTTGGGCGGCGCCTCGAACGAGGTGCCGTAGGGATCGGTCTTCATCCGCATGTGCCCCTGCTGGTCCCAGACGGCAAACTTGTAGAGTTCGCCTTCGCGGACGTCCGGCACGAAAAGCTCCCAGACCCCCGAGCCACCGAGGGGCCGCATCGGATGATAGCGCGGGTCCCAGCCATTGAAATTGCCCACGAGGGAAACGCGCGAGGCCGCCGGGGCCCACACGGCGAACGCCACCCCGGGAACGTCACCCATGCGCCGCAGATGCGCGCCCAGTTTTTCGTAGATGCGGTGCTCGTTGCCCTCGTTGAACAGATAGAGATCCTGCTCCGACAGCGACGGCAGGAAAGAGTAGGCATTGTGCACCTGGTGAATGTCGCCCCAGGAGGTTTCAGAACGCAGTTGGTAGCGGAACCCTTGCTTCCCCGGGATGAAGAGCTCGAAAAAACCCTCCGGGGCCAGCCGTTCCATCGGATGCGCCGGCGTCCCGACCGCATCGAGCTCAATGACCGCGCATTTCACTGCGGCGCGCATGAAGGCCCGCACCACCACCCCCGCCACCTTGTCCTGGGTCAGCGGGTGCATGCCCAGCCAGCCATGCGGATTGGCCTGATGATTCCCCAGAAAAGCGTTCAGTTCGTTGCTAGGTATGATCACGGGACGAGGTGCAGTCACTGTGCCGAGCTCTTCCCCTGCGTCTAGCCGAAACGGAACCGTCCCCGAATTCGGTGTTAAATTGAATTCCGCCGGCTCCCGAAATCTAATTGCCCCCACCCGCTCCGCCCGCCACTCCAGCTTCATGTCTTTTGCCCGCACCTGCCGCCGTCTTTGCCTCCTCGGATCCGTCTGGACTCTGCTGGCCGGACTCGCCACTGCCCAGACCGGCCAGCCGGAGGTCACCGGGAAAAAATTCGACTATAACGATGGCACGAAGGAGACCATTGTCACCGGCGACGCCCGCCTCACCTATGGCGAAGTTCTGCTCACTGCGGACGAAATCCGCTACAACGCCGCGACCAGCACGGCCACGGCCACCGGGCATTTCAACCTCACCTCGGGGAAGCGCCGCCTCGTGGCGGACGAGGGCACCTACAATCTCGCGACCAAGGGTCTGCGCGTCCACCATCTGCGTCTCGGCGAATTCCCGGTCTATGTCTCCGGCGACACCGTGGAGGGCACCCTCGACGAGCTGGTGTTCACCAACGCCACCGTCTTTTTCCGCGAAAATGCCGGCTACACCCCGTCCATCCGCGCCCGGCAGCTGACCTATGCCAAGGGCAGGATCGTGCGCGCCGAGGGCCTTGGCCTCGGCCTGCTCGGCGGACACTTCCTCTCGCTGCCGCACTTCGAGCAGGAGCTCGATGCGGCGTTTGTCTCCTATGTCAGCGGCCGCGTCGGCTACCGGGGCAGCCTCGGCGTCTTCACCGAGCTCGGCCTGCATGTGCCGGTGGCCCGCGGCGTGAAACTGGGGGCCGATGTCGGCCTCTACTCCTCCCGCGGCGTGATGGCCGGCCCGTCCGGCACCTACCAGCAATCCGGCCCCGACCAGACGCTCGCCGGCTTCTTTCGCTCCGGTTACATCTACGATGCCGGGGGCAACCGGCAGAACGATGTGCTCGGTCAGCCCGTCCCGCATCACCGCTCGTATCTCGAGTGGAGCCACCACCAGCAAATCGGCGAGCACTTCACGCTCAACGGTCAGTTCAATTACTGGAGCGACTCGGAGATACTCCGCGACTTCAACCACAAGGCCTTCGATCGCGTGCAGCAGCCTGACTCTTACCTCGAAGCGGCCTACACCGGCGACAACTACTCGCTCAGCGCCTTCGCCCGGGTCCACCCGAACGCCTATCATCGCGTCCAAGAGCGACTGCCGGAAGTGCGTTTCGACCTCCTCCCTTCTGCGCTCCCACTCGGTTTCTACCATAAATTTAGCGCCAGTGCCGCCGTGCTGAGAGCCGGCGCCTTCGGCTTTGAGCCGAAACTCCAGACCAATCGCCTCGACACCTATTATGGCCTCGAGCGTCCGATCAGCCCCGCGCCTTGGTTCACTTTCATGCCGGTCGCCGGCGGCCGGGTGACTTACTACACCGAGGCGCTCGGCGGCAAAACCAACTACACCCGCACGATCGGCGAGCTCGGTTTCGACGCCCACCTGCTCACCAGCGGGACCTTCGATTACAAGAACCCGGTCTGGGAGATCGATGGCCTGCGTCATCTCGTTGAGCCCAAACTCTCCTACCGCTACGCCCCCGAGGCCGGCCAGGGCCGAGCCTACATCCCGCCCATCGACCGGCGCGCATTTTCGACGTATCTGGCGCCGCTCTCCGTTGGTGATTCGCGCAACCTCGATGACCTTATAGCGCTCAACACCGTTCGCCTCCAGCTCGACAACACGCTGCAGACCCGCGACCCCGCCTATGGCTCGCGCAACCTCGCCTCGCTCAACTTCGCGGCGGACTATGGCCTCGACCGTGTCGCCGGCCGCAAGCGGCTGTCGGATATCTACACTGAGTTTGCCCTGACCCCGGCCCCGTGGCTCAAGTGGGAGATTTTTCACCGCTTCGACCCGCACGCGCCGAGCCTGCAGGAATTCAACACCGCACTCGACCTCATTGATCAGGACTGGTGGACGCTCCGCGTCGCCTCTCATTTCCTCCGCCACAACTACCAGGAATATTACCTCGAATACCGTCAGCGGCTCAATGAGGCCTTTGATGTCACCGGACTCTGGCGCTACGATGCCCGCCACCACCGCTTCAACGAACAGAGCTACGGCGTCTGGCAGCGACTCGGTCAGACTTGGGCCGTCAAATACGAGGTCTCCTTCTTCAACGGCCCGCGCCGCGAAGGTTCCTTTGCCCTGAATATCGAGGTCGAGCTGCTGAAATTCTGATTTTTTGGCCACGGAATACCCTGATCTACACGGATGAAAGACCGATCAGCCTCCACGTGTCATTCTGAGCGCAGCGAAGAATCCATCGGGACCTCCGACCGCGCACATGATGATGGATCCTTCGCTCCGCTCAGGATGACGGTTGCGTGCATTCATCCGTGAAATCCGTGGTTAAACTGTTTGGTTGAATCCGCCCATGAATCCGAACATCGCCGCCAATCAGCAGCGCCTCTTCCTCGCGTTTCTGACCGAGCTGAGACCGTATATTCGGCAGGACAGCTCCCTGCCCCGGCGCATCAAAGAAATCTTCGCCCGCCACCGCGCCATCGGCTCACGCGACCGCAAACTCTACCGCGAACTGGTCTACACGGCTTTGCGCTTCTTTCCTTGGGTGGAGCCGTTCCTCGACCCAGCGCCCGCCACCGCCGCCAAGATCACGGCCTGGCTCGCGCCCGAACTGAAACCCACCTCTCTCTACCGCGCTGCGCACTGCGGCGACTGGCCCGCCGTGCCGGACACACTCGCCGCGAAAGCCAAACTCCTGAATGAGCTGCTGCCTGGTGGAGCGCGGCCTCCGGACGCGCTTTCCGAAACCCGTCCGGAGGCCGGGTTCCACCTCTTCGAACCGGAAGCCCTCCTCCCCGCCTGGTTCCGTGAACACTGCCCCGCGGCCTTCGAACCACCCCACCTCGACGCCATCAATCGCCGGGCCAACGTCTGGGTCCGCCTCCAGTGCAACGACCACCACCTCGTCCTCGATGAGTTTCGCCGACAAAATTGGAATTTCGCCGTCTCCGCAGAATTCCCCGACGCGCTTTGTCTGCCGCCCAACGCCGAGGTCGCGAACTCCGACGCGTACCGCCGCGGCTTCGTGGAAATCCAGGACCTGGGTTCGCAAATGGTCCTCGCCGGCGCCGGCCTCCCGCCCGGCGGCCGCTGGTTCGACGCCTGCGCCGGTGCGGGCGGCAAGACGCTCCAACTCGCCCGCCTGCTCGGCCCAACCGGTCACGTGGACGCCACCGATGTCCGCGTGGAAATCCTCGACGAACTTGCCGACCGCGCCAAACGCGCCCGACTTGAAAATATCACCATCGTCCGGACCCCGTCCGGCGAATACGACGGCGTGCTGGTGGACGCCCCTTGCTCCGGCTCGGGCACCTGGCGCCGGCAGCCGCATTTGAAGTGGTACGTTAAGCCTGAAACCATTGCCGCTTTCGCGAAGACCCAGCTGGAAATCCTGACCGCTAACGCCGCGCGGGTCAGGCCGGGCGGCCTGCTCGTCTACGCCACCTGCTCGCTCAGCCACTACGAGAACCGCGACGTCACCGCCGCGTTCCTGAAGTCACACACGGAGTTCAAAGCCGAACCTCCTTCCAAAAACTATGGCGGCGAGTTCGACGGCCTCGGCACGATGCTCCTCCCCGGCACACGTAATACAGATGGATTTTACGTAGCTATACTTAGACCTGCTTAGTTGCGCCCATGCTTGTCTTCAGGACGAATAACACCGACTTGTCCGCCATGGCTTTGGCGACGGCGGACGGCTTCTACGTGGCCCTGCTCCGACGCCATTCCGTGTAGCACACCTTTTAAGGCAGATGGCGCGTCCGGAGAACGCGCCCGGCCCCACCCACTGCGAGCTTGCCGAAAGCGAGCGGGCGACTACCTTGCACCCCATGAGCGAGATCATCTTTGAGGTGCACGAGGACGAAACGGACGGTGGCTATGTCGCCACTGCGCTCGGCCATGGCATTGCCACCCAAGCTGAAACCCTCGATGAATTACGCGCCATGGTGCGCGAAGCGGTGCAGTGCCATTTTGGTGACGGCGCGCCGGGTCCCCTGCCCAAGGTCATTCGACTGCACTATGTGCGGGACGAAGTATTGGCGGTGTGAGAATCCCGCGCCAAGTTTCCGGCGCTGATCTGGCCAAGGCTCTGCGCGTGCTCGGCTATGAGGGAAGCCGGCAGGATGGTTCGCATATCCGCCTGAGCACTGTCTTGAACGGCACCCACCATATCACCGTGCCGAATCACAAGCCGCTGAAAATCGGCACTCTGCTCGGCGGTGTGCTCAAACCCGTCGCATCTCATCACAAGATGTCCGTCGGGGAGCTTTTGCGTAAACTGGATCTATAATTCATTCGACGGCAATGAGTCGTTCTCCTTCGCCCGTCGGAGTCTCTGGGTCGAAAAAAGGGGCAGGCTTTACATTTCACCTTTTACGGTGGTTCGATAAACTAGGGCTAAATGTACAGCCAGACCCCATTTTTGCTCACACCCAGTGAGACGTCGGCCGTTTGCCGTCTCTCGCACCGCGTATTTTCCGGTTGCGCACCGTGCGGGCGGCCCCTCGACTGGCCCCGTGGTTGCCGAAGCTGATTATCGCATCAAATTGCCCGTCTTTGAGGGCCCCCTGGACCTGCTCCTCTTCCTGATCCGGAAGAACGAACTGGATATCTACGACATTCCCATCGCCAACGTCACGAGGCAGTATCTCGAGGCCATCTACGCCATGAAAGACCTCCAGATCGAGGTCGCCGGCGAGTTCTTCGTTATGGCGGCGACCCTGATGGAGATCAAAAGCCGGATGCTGCTGCCCAAGCACCAGCAGGCCATCGATCCCAATGCCGAGGAGGATGACCTCGACCCGCGCTGGGAGCTCGTCCACCAGTTGCTCCAGTACAAGAAGTTCAAGGAGGCGGCCGGCAACCTCGGCCAGATGTCGCTCGACGCGCAGAACATGCTCAGCCGCCCCTCGTCGGCGTTCGCGCCGGCGTTGGAGCGCCCCCTGACGCACGTCGATCGCATCGACCTGTGGAATTCCTTCAACTTCGTCCTGCGCCGCCTGGCCGAGAAGCTCGTGGTCGGCAACATCCACGCCGAACAGGTGACCGTCTCCGACCAGATGGAATTCATCCTGGCGCGTCTGAAAATCACGAAGTCCTTCGTTTTTTCCCAGCTCTTCCCCGAGAAAATCTCCCTCCGCCGGCTGGTGGCGACGTTCCTCGCCCTGCTGGAGCTCACGCGCCTCGCCAAATTGCGGCTGGAACAGACCGAGGCCTTCACCGACATCCTCTGTACGGCGGTGGAAGAAATCGCACTTGAAACACCCGCCGAGGCGAGCACGGTAGCAACTCAAGATGAAGAAAGTCACCCGCCGCCGCAAAGCTAAGTCCGCCCACCTGTTGGGGATCGGTCTCGACCACACTGACGGCCACAAGCGCCTGACCTCCGCCGAGCAGTTCACCCTGGTCGGCGGCTCCGACGAGACCCACGGTCGCATGACCGAGACCGTCATCAAGACCTTCGAGGAGCTGAAAACCCGCGGCAAGGCGCTGCAGGTCGTCGAACCGCAGGAACTGGCGGAAATCATCCACAAATCCACCCCCCAGTAGGCATAGCCGAATGGGCCGGGCGGTGAATCCGGGCACCGCCGGTTTGACCGAAGCGCGGAACGGAGTCCGCGACCTACCTGTCATCTCCTGACTTCCGTTGCTTGCCTTTTAATTTTCACCAACTTATCTCCCTCTCATGTCCGAAAAAATCGCCCATCTCGAAGCCGCCTCTTTCAAAGCCGCCATCGGCAGCCCCACCCCCACGCTGGTGGACTTCTGGGCCCCGTGGTGCGGTCCCTGCAAAGCCATCGCGCCCATCCTTGACGAGTTGGCCATCGAGCTAGCGGGCAAGTTGAATATCGCCAAGGTCAACGTGGACGATAACGGCGAACTCGCCGCGGAATTCGGCGTGCGCGCCATCCCGACCATGTTGCTCTTCAAGGATGGACAAAAAATCGAACAGTTCGTCGGCATGATGGATAAGGCCACGCTCAAGACCAAACTCGCCGGGAAGATCTAAGTCTAGAGCAGTTTCATCAAAAGTGTAGCCGCGAGCGCCAGTGAGTGGACGAACCAGCTACTCGCTGGCGCTCGCAGCTCCATTCACTCTTTCGGCTGCAGAACAATTCTAACTGTTCTAGCTGCCGCCGGCAAGTCAGGGCGGGATCGCTGATCCCGCTTTTTTCGCCCTACCGGCCCCCGACCACGCCGAGGCTCAGCAGGACACCGAACGCGGCGAGGA
>JANMVS010000487.1:0-12100 GCA_031392885.1 Verrucomicrobiota bacterium | reverse complement strand
GAGGTGGGCGTAGTGTCCGCGAATGGTGCCGCCGAGAATTTCCTTGGCGGGTTGGGAGGCAAGAGTGGTGAAGGCCATGGGATATTTTCGATTTTAGATTTTCGGTTTTAGCTGGGGAAACGACCGCCACCCGGTCTGGCCGGTTTGCCACGTAATATATTACAAACGGGCGTTGTTCACTCGGCCAGCAGCGGCAGGGTGATGCGCATGGTGGTGCCGTGCGGGCCGGTCGCGGCGAGGGTCAATTCGCCATGGTGGTCCTTCATGATGCGCTGGGCGATGGCCAGGCCCAGGCCGGTGCCGTCGGCTCGGCCGGAGAGAAATGATTCAAAGATGCGGGGTTGGATGGCCTCGGGGATCCCCGTGCCAGTGTCGGTGAGATCCAATTGCACCCAGCGGACGCCACCGCGGTCGGTTGGCGTGCACTCCAGGGTCAGCGTCCCACCCTGCGGCATGGCCTGCAGGGAATTGAGGACGAGGTTGAGCACGACCTGCTGCAACTGGCCCTTATTGCCCTCCACGAGTAGCGCCAGGGGTGCGGCGGTAAAATGCAACTGGACGTTGGCCTGCGAAAGCTTGGCCCGCAGGAGCAGGAAGGTGTCGTCGAGAATCTCAGCGAGCGACCAGCGGGAGTGCAGGACGGAGGGGGCGTACCCGAAGGAGAGCACCCGGGAAACAATGACCTCGAGCTGTTCGATCTTCTCGGTGATGACTTGGAGGTCGCGGCGCCGCGGGTCCTCCGGGGTAAAGTCGGCCCCGAGGGGCCCGTGGAGGAGTTTGATGACCGTGAGCGGATTCCGGATTTCGTGGGCGAGTTCGGCGGCGAGCAGGCCGAGGGTGGTGAGAGTTTCATTTTTTCGCAGCACTTCCTCGGAGTGGAAGACGCGGGCATAGAGTCGGGCGTTCTGGAGCGCGACCGCGGCGAAACTGGCGAGCGCGGTGAACAGGCGCTTCTCGTCGTCGCTGAACCGGTGCGGCCGGTCGTAGAAGACCGAGAGCACGCCGGTGGGGGCGCCCTCGAGAATGAGCGGGGCGGCGAGCGCGGAGCAAAGCGTGCGGTCGCGGGGCAGGTCGGCCGCCTCACTATAGCCGGGGCCGTCGATATTCTGGAACTCGGTGGACTTGCCGGAGCGGATCACGGAAGCCAGCAGCGAGAGGTCGGCGGGCACCGTCTGTTGCTGCAGCGCCAGCCCGGCGGCAGCCTGGTCGCCGCTGGCGGACCAGGCATGCAGCCGCAGTTCGCGTCGGACGCCGTCATAATCGTGCAGGAGGCAGAGGCGGGCGTCAAAGAGGGCGCGACCACTCTGGGTGAGCGTGGACAGCAGTTCCTCCGGCGCGAGTTGGGTGACAAGGGCGTGACCCAGTTCGACCAGCGTGGAGAGTTGGGTGGAATTCGCGCGCAGGCGTTCCAGCTGCCAGAGGCGGTGCAGCACGGCGCCGGCCTCGGCGGCGTAACGCGCCAACCGGGACAGTGCCGCCTGGTCAAAGGCGGCGATGCGGTCTGCATCGAGATTGATGACCCCAATGGTGCGGCCCTCGGCCAGCAACGGCGCGGCCATCTCGCAGCGCACGCCGAGACGCGCGGCGATATAGCGGGGCTCGGCGGCGATATCGGGAACCAGCAAGGGTTTGCCGTGGAGCGCGACCCAGCCGGTTATGCCCTGACCGGGCCGCAGCGCAAATTCCCCGGCCTCGGGCGGCAGTCCCTGTCCCACGCAAATTTCCAGCCGCCCGCTTTCGGCGCTGAGCAGGGCCAACGAACCGCTATCCGCGGGGAAAGCGGCCATAATGGCGGCAAGAATTTCCCGTTGAGCGGTCGCGGCCTCGCCGGCACTGGTCGCCAGGGACGCGAGGCGATAGAGAACCGCCCAATCCTTCGTGTCATCACTGCTCATCGGTGGGGAGATGAACAGTTATCCGATGAGTTGGGGAGAGAAATTTATACCGACACCGGCACCGGGGCCGGCGTGATGATGGTTCGGAGCACGTCGCGCAGGGCGTGCAGGTGCGTGGAATCCTCGGTGGGGTCGGGTTTATCCTGTTCGATATAAAAGGTGTCGATGGCCACACTGCGCTCGGTACTGATGCGGGCAAACGTGGTGTTATAGCCGTGGTCGGAGATGGCCTTGACGAGCCGGTATAACAGGCCGATTTGGTCGTGCGCCTGGACCTCGACGATGATGCGATTGAGCGAGAGCTCATGATACACCTCGACGGTGGGCGGGAAAGTGGCCGGCAACGCCTGACTCGGCGTCGTATAGCGCGTGGCCGCGGCGAATTTTATCGCCTGGGCCGTGATGTCGGGCAACAGGTCCTTGTTGTTGACCAGGGCCTCTTCGACGGTGCGCGCAAAAATCTCCATGGCCTTCTGATTCTGGACGACCCCGCGCCCGGGCTCGACCACGTGGAAGGTGTCGATCGCGATATGGTCGGTGCGGGTGGTGATCCGGGCGGAGAGAATGCTGAGGCCGGCGACACTGAAAGCGCCGGCGAGCTTGTAGAAGAGCCCGGCGCGGTCCCACGTGACGACATGCACGGTGGTGTAGCTGCGGTTGAGGTCGTCCTGCCATTCAATGATCGGGCGGAGCGCGCCGAGCGATTCGGCGGCGGAGATGGAATGCAGCAGCCGGTTGACCATCGAGATGTGCAGCGTGATTTCCGGCGCGTCCGTCTGGATGAAATAGCGCTCGGGGAGCAGATTAAAGTGCGCGGTGATCTCGTCCGGACTGATGCCGGGAATGCTCTGGGCGATGAGGGTTTGACGGGTCATTTCCTTGAGTTCGCGCCGGCGGGTGTCGACTTTGTCCCCCAGGGTCAGGCGTTCGAGGGTGGTGTCGAAAAGGGTGCGGTGGAGCGTGTCCTTGTAGCCGTTCCACAGGCTGGCCGAGGTGCCACTGGCGTCGCAGAAGGTGTGCACGTAGAGGTAGCGCAACCGGTCGGGGTCGCCCACGATCTCGGCAAAAGCGGCGGAAGTTTGGGGGTCATCAAGGTCGTGCTTCTGCCAGAACCGTGCCATCGCGAGGTGATTTTTGATGATAAAATTGACGACCGCCTGGCTGCCGGCATCGATCGCGAGGCGTTGCAGCACGGGGGCCGCGATGGTCACCCCGGTTTCGGCGTGGCCCTTGATGCCCTGGCCTTTGCCGATGTCGTGGAGCAGCAGGATCAGATAGAGGAGGGTGGGCTTGGCGGTTTGGTGCAGTACTTCGCGGTATTTCTCGGCGCTGGGGCCGGCCGGCGTGAAAATCGTGTCGAGCTGGCGGATGGCGTTGAGCGTGTGGATGTCCGCGGTATAGCGGTGATAGAACTCATGCTGCACGAGACAGGTGAGCGGCGCAAACTCCGGCAGAAAGTGACCGAGCACGCCCAGTTCGTGCATCAGAGTGAGCGGGGGGTACACCCGGCCGGCTTCCTCCAGCATGGTACGAAAACTGAGGTTGGCTTCGGGAGACTCGATGACGCGCTGATCGATCAGGGCGAGTGAACTGCGGATCAGCGCGGCGAGGTCGACGTCGGGCGAGCAGCCCAATTGCTGGCAATGCCGGAAGACGCGGATGAGCCGGACGGGGTCCTCCGAGAAAATATGGGGGCCCTCGGCGGCAAGTTCGCTCCCGCGGAGCAGAAAACCATCGAGGCGCTTCGTGCGTTCCGTGCGGCGGGCCAGCAGGAGATTCTTCAGTGAACCGACGAGGCCCGGGCCGGCGGCGATGGTCAGGGCCAGGCGCTGTTCAATGATTTTCGAGATGCGGTAAATAGTCTGGGCGTGTCCGTAATAATCCTGCATGAACGCCTCGACGCGCTCCAGCATGACCGGCTGGGCATAGCCGAGATTGGCCGCGAGCAACGGTTGCGTATCGAGGTTGAGCACATCGGTCGCATGTTTGCTCATGTAGTGGAGCTCATTCCGCACGCGCAGCAGAAAGTGGTAGGCGCGCTGAAATTCGCGCATTTCCTTGGGCTGCAGGTAGCGCTGTTCCGCCAACTCGTCCATCCGGGTGATGCCAAGCCGCACGCGAGCCATCCAGAGCGCGTTCTGAAAGTCGCGCAGGGCGCCGACCCCGTTTTTGATGTCGGGCTCCTGCATGAAAACGGTGGCGCCGTGCTGCAGGCGGCGGCTGGCCTGATCAGCGAGGCGCGCGGCGATGTAGCCCTTGGGGTCGTTCGCGAGATAGTGTTGCCGATAGGCGGTGGCGAAATTTTCGTAGAGGGGTTGCGAGCCGGCGATATAGCGCGCTTCCAGCAACGAGGTCTTGGTGCGGATGTCGCGGGCGGCCTCGGCGAAAACCTCGTTCAGGGTGCGGGTCGAGTGGCCGATTTTCAGGCGGAGGTCCCAGAGGGGATAAAGCACCCCATTGGTGAGGTGCTCCAAAAATTTGGCGAGATCCTTGGCTTTCGCCGTGCTGGGGTAGAGGAACATCATGTCGATGTCGCTGAGCGGATTAAGTTCGCTGCGGCCGTAGCCCCCCAGTGCGATCAGGCAGGTGGGCGCGGGCGGTTCGCCGTGCTGCCGGCGCCAGGTCTCGAGTGCGCTCGTGAAGAGGGGTTGCAGCAGACGGTCAATCATGCCGGCGATGGCCTGCACGATTTCCTGGCCCGACTCGCCGGCCTGGTGTCGCCGTTGGATCTCGGCGGACTCGGCCAATAAGTAGCTCTTGCACCCGGCCAATCGATCCGCCGGCGAGCTTTCGCTGGAAAATATGGGCTGTTTAATGGGGGAGGGGGAAGGTCGACCGGTCATCTCAGGGTCTACATGAACAGTGCAACTAACTCGGGGAAAGCCGGAAATGCCCCCCGCCAGGGTGAAAACACGGAATAAATAATCTGGTTGACGGGCAAATCGGGAGTCGAATACTCCGCCTCTCTCGCGGGAGTAGCTCAGTTGGTAGAGCACCACCTTGCCAAGGTGGACGTCGAGAGTTCGAGTCTCTTCTCCCGCTCCATTTCGTAAAACTCGCCCGGAAGAAATTCCGGGCGAGTTTTTTATTACGCTGTATAACGGCGAGTTAGGAAAGCCGGATTTTCCGGGCTGCGGCTCCGACTGATCAAAAGTCAGGCGAAGAGGTCGGATTTTGCAGACTTTGGTGCGGCTCTTTGTGAGCGCTTTCGGGTGTTTCCAGAGGAGAAGCCAAAGAGTTTATGTGCACCCGCCAGGCATTGAATGAGGAGTCGGTGACATCGCGAATGGCGTTCCATTTGCAGCGTGCGAAAAGTTTGGGCAGGCTGAATTTGTATCCGCGGCCCTCGTTACCCCTAGTGGTGCTCGACCGATTGCGCTCGGAGCAAGCGAAGCGCGTTGGCGACTACGAGTAGCGTGGCTCCAGTATCAGCCATGATAGCGAGCCAAAGGCTGGCGTGCCCCAGCAGCGTGAGCACGAGGAACAGGGCCTTAAGGGCCAACGCGAAAATGATGTTGAAGCGGATGATTCCCATCGTGCGCTGGCTCAGTTTGATGGTGTCGGCGATCTTCGCGAGGTCGTCCGTCATCAGGGTGACGTCGGCGGTTTCGATGGCGGCGTCCGTTCCGGCACCACCCATCGCGATGCCGATGGTGGCGGTGGCCATGGCAGGCGCATCATTGACGCCATCGCCCACCATTCCGACCGAACCATGTTTATCCCGCAGGGCTTGGACGGCCGCCACCTTGTCTTCGGGCAACAAGTCACCGCGAGCCTCATCGATACCCACTTGCTTGGCGATGGCATCGGCCGTCCGTTGATTGTCGCCGCTCAGCATCACCACCGAGGCGACGCCCGCGTCGTGCAGCGCCCGGATCGCTTGTGCGGCGTTGGGTCGCACGATATCGCCGATCGCCAGAATCCCCAGGACCTCGCCGGCGCAGCCGCCATGCGGACGATGCCCGACCACAACGGCCGATTGGCCGCGGCTTTCGATGGCCGTCAGCCGGGCTTCGATTTCCGGTGAACAAACCCCGAGTTCGTGGGTGAAGCGGTGGTTGCCCACAAAGTAGGCATGACCTTCCACCATCCCCTCCGCGCCGCGACCGCTGCGCGCCTGGTAGCCGTCTGCTCGCGGGAAGGCGACGCCCAGTTTCGTCGCGTGCTCGACCACGGCGGCGGCCAGGGGATGCGGGGAATGGACGTCAACGGCCGCCGCAATCCGCAGAATATCCGAGTTGGATTTTCCGTTGAGTGCCTCGATCCCCTGCACCTGTGGCTTGCCCTCGGTTATCGTGCCGGTCTTGTCCACGGCCAGTGCCTTGAGCTTGGCAATGGCCTCGAGATGGGCGCCGCCCTTCACGAGCACGCCTTGCCGCGCCAGCGCGGTCAGGCCGGCGACGATGCTGACCGGCGTGGAGATCACCAAGGCGCACGGACAGGCGATGATGAGCAGCACACAGGATCGGTAGAGCCACTGTGACCAGTCGCCGCCAAAGAACAGCGGAGGGACGAGGGAGATCAGTAGCGCCACCACCGTGACCGAAGGCGTGTAGTAGCGGGCGAACGCGTCGACGAAACGCTGCGTCGGGGCCTTCTCCTCCTGCGCCTGCTGCACCAGCCGGATTATCCGGGCGAGTGTCGTATCGCCCGCCGCCTTGGTGACACGGACTTCAAGCGAGCCTTCGCCGTTGATCGTGCCGGCGAACACGGTGTCACCTGCCTTCTTGTCTACGGGCACGGATTCGCCCGTGATCGGCGCCTGGTTGACGGACGATTCACCGGTCAGCACTTCACCGTCAAGGGGGATGTTCATCGCAGATTTGACCGCGATGGTTTCGCCAACCGCCACCTCCTCCGCCGGCAGCTCGACAAAACGGTCCCCGCGTTTCACCGATGCCGTCTTGGGAGCAATTTCCAGCAGGGCCTCGACCGCCCGGCGCGCCCGGCGGTCGGCCCAGCCTTCCAACCACTCCGCAACGCCGAAGAGAAACACCACGGTCGCGGCTTCGGCCCATTCCCCGATGACGGAAGCACCGATGGCGGCGATGACCACCAGCAGGTTGATATCCGGCCGAACCCGCAAAAGCGCCCGCCAGGCCTTCGGCAGCAGAAACCAGCCACCGGCCAGCATGGCCGCCACATCAATACCGATCAGGCCAGCCCGCGGCAGCACCGACGTCCATTGGCAGACCAATCCGGCTGCCACGAGCACACCGGAAGCAATCAGGCTGCGCGATTCCCAAGGATTCTCACTGTGGTCGCAACCGTCGTGCGCACCATGCTCTTGGTCATGGCCGTCATCATCGTGGGGCTCGTGATCATCATGAGTGTGTGCTGAAGACATGGGAGCGTGATTTAAGATGACTGAGCCCGACCGAAGGTCTGGCTGCGATTAAAATGCGCCCACTCGGTGGTGCAAAGCTCGATACGGGTGATTTTCATGCGAGCTCCTGGGTGGAAGGCGGTTCAGGGAGCTGGATTTCAGGCGCGGGACGCTCATCCCGCTCGAATACCCGGTAGAGCGTCGGAAGCAGATAGAGCGTAAGCAGGGTTGAGCTGACCAGCCCGCCGATGACGACGGCCGCGAGGGGTTTTTGGATTTCGCTGCCGGGACCGGTGGCGAAGAGCATGGGAATCAGGCCAAGCGCCGCGACGCTGGCGGTGATGAGCACCGGACGAAGGCGCAGCACTGCGCCGTGGATAACGGCGTCCGCGACTTTCATGCCCTCGCGCCGCAGTTCGTTGAAATAACTCACCATCACCACGCCGTTGAGCACGGCGACGCCGAACAGCGCGATGAAGCCGACGCTGGCGCTGACGCTCAGGTTGAAGTCCCCGATGACCAGCGCGAGGATGCCGCCGATAAGAGCAAACGGGATGTTGAGGATGATCAACACCGCCTGCTTCACAGAATTGAACGAGCTGAATAGCAGGAGGAAAATCGCCGCGATGGTGATTGGCACCACAATCGAGAAGCGTTTCATCGCCCGTTGCTGGTTCTCAAACTGGCCACCCCACGTAATGAGATAGCCGGGCGGCAATTTCACCGCGGCGTCTATCTTCTCCTGCGCCTCGGCTACGAAACCACCGAGGTCACGGCCGGCGACATTGCACTCGATCACAATTCGACGCTGACCCATCTCACGGCTGATTTGGGCCGGACCTTCGCTGACCGTCACGTTGGCAAGCTGACCGAGCGGGATGAGCGCGCCGCCCGGGGACGGAATCAGAATCTCGCGGATGGGCGCGACATCATTACGCGCGGATTCGGGGAAACGCACCGCGAGACCGAAGACTTTCAGCCCCTCGTAAACCTTACTTGCCTCTTTCCCGCCGATGGCGATTTCGATGACATTCTGAACGTCGGCGACGTTGATCCCGTAGCGCGCGATCTTGTCACGGTCGATTTCGATTTGGAGGTAGGCCAGGCCACTGACCTTCTCGATGTTGATGTCGGTCGCGCCAGGCACTTTGCTCAGCACGCGGGCCACGGCCTCGGCTTTCACCTTCAACACATCAAGGTCATCGCCGAAGATTTTGATGCCAATGGCGGATTTGACTCCGCTGACCAGTTCATCGACGCGCAGCGCGATGGGTTGCGAGAAACTTGACGCGACACCGGGCAATTCCGCGAGCGCCTCGCGCATCTTTTTGACTAGCTCCTCCTTGGATTTGGTCGTGGTCCACTCCTCGTGGGGTTTGAGCGTCACGATCACATCGCTCAATTCGACCCCCATCGGATCGGACGCGATGTCGGCGCGGCCGGTTTTTGAAACCACGTCGATGACCTCGGGGAACTGTTTGAGGATTTTTTCCGCCTCGGTTTGCAACGCAAGCGACTGCGGCAGCGAAATACTCGGGATGCGGAACGTCTGCACCGCGATGGAGCCCTCGTCGAGTGCCGGGAGAAACTCCGTGCCGATGCGAGGCACCAGCGCGAACGCGCCGCCGAGTGCGAGCAGCGCGACCAGCGCCACGAGCCACGGATATTTCACGCAGGGCTTGAGCGTCACGAGATAGAATTGCTTGAGCCACCGGATGTGAAACACATCGCGCTCATGCGGCTCCTGCTTGAGGAAAAGCGTGCAGAGCATGGGCACGAACGTGAGCGAGAGAATCAGCGAACCGAGCAGCGCGAATGAAATCGTGAAGGCGAGCGGCGAGAACATTTTCCCCTCGAATCCTTCCAGCGTGAAGAGCGGCAAAAATACGATGATAATGATCGCGATGCCGAAGACGATGGGCCGGCCCACTTCCTTGGCGGCGTAGAGCACCGTCTCCACCTTGTCGGCGTGAACATGATTAAGTTTGCCGGGCGGCTCCGTGAGATGCCGGTGGACATTTTCCACCATCACCACCGCGCCGTCCGCCATCATGCCGATACCGATGGCGAGTCCGCCGAGCGACATGAGGTTCGCGCTCAGGCCATACCACTTCATGAGAATGAAGGCGAAGAGCGCCGCCAGCGGCAGCACCAACGTAACGATGATCGCGCCGCGCACGTCGGCCAGCAGCACAATGAGCATGATGAGCACGAAGATCGCGCCCTCTTGGAGAGCTTTGGTAACGGTGTGAATGGCTTTCTTCACCAGGTCGGTGCGGTCGTAAAACGGGACCAACTCGACGCCCTTGGGCAGGGCCTTCTGAATCGCCGGGAGTTTTTCCTTAACGGCGTTGACCACGTCGCGCCCACTCGCGCCTTTCAGCATGAGCACGATGCCGGCCACGGCTTCGCCCTTGCCATTGGCGGTGACGGCACCTTGCCGCAACTCCGCGCCGACTTTGACCTCGGCGAGGTCGCGAATGTAAACCGGCGTGTGCGTCTGCACGGCCACGATAATGTTTTCGATGTCCCGCATGTCCTTCACCAATCCTAGGCCGCGCACGATGTATTGCTCCGACTTGTGCTCGATGTAGTTGCCGCTGGCGTTGGCGTTGTTCTTTTCCAGCGCCTCGAACACCTGCACGAGTGTGATGCCAAACGAGGTGAGCCGGTCGGGATTGACGATGACCTGATACTGCTTCACCAGGCCGCCGAACGAATTCACTTCGGTGACGCCCGGCACGGTGCGCAGGATGGGCCGCACGATGTAGTCCTGCACCGTGCGCAATTCCGTCGCGCTGTATTTCGGATTTTCGCTGACCAGCGTGTATTGAAAAACCTCGCCGAGACCGGTGGTGATCGGCCCGAGCTGGACATTCACCCCGCCGGGCAGACTACCCCGCACGTTTTGCAACCGTTCGCTGACGAGCTGGCGCGCGAAATAATCGTTCACGCCGTCCTCAAACACGATGGTGATCGCGGTGAGGCCGATTTTCGAGACCGAGCGGATTTGGGTGAGGCGCGGCAGGCCCGCGATGCCCATTTCGATTGGGCGGGTGACGAGTTTTTCCATTTCGGGCGGAGACATCCCACCCGCCGTGGCGAGCACCTGCACCTGCACGTTCGTCACGTCGGGAAATGCGTCGATGGGAATTTGTTTCACCGCGAGCGTGCCGAAACCGGCCAGCACCAGCGTCGCCAGAATGACGAGCATTCGCTGGCGGACGGAAAAATTGAGGATGGCGTTGATCATGTTTTATTCCTCCCCCAAGGCACCCTTTAGCAGTTCCGATTTCAGGATGAAGCTGCCTTCGGTGACGACGCGCTCACCCTCCTTGATCCCTTCCACAATTTGCACCCGGCCGTGCTGTTCGAGGCCGGTCTTAACGACGCGCTTTTCAAACTTCGTTTCACTGAGCGCGACGAAAACGATTTGCTCGTCCTCCAGCGTTTGCAGCGCCTGATCAGAAATCACCAGCACGTCCTTGACGGCGGTCGTGGCGATTTCCACGTCCGCGAACATGCCGGGTTTCAAGCGGCCATCGGCATTGTTGACCTCGATGCGAACCTCCAGGGTGCGCGACTCCGTTTCGATCCGGTTGCCGAGCAGCACCACTTTGCCGTGAAAGGTTTCACCGGGATAAGCGAGTGCGGTGAACGAGGCTCCCTGTCCAATCTGGACCGCTGCGATGTCCCGCTCCTTGACCTCGGCCAGCACCCACAGATCCGTCGGATCACTGATGGTATAGATTTCGGTTTCCTTGCCGATGAGTTCACCCACCGTGCTCTTGCGTTCCGTGATACGGCCTTCAATTGGCGCTTTCAGTTCAAGGGACTTGCCGAGCAATTCCGGGGTCTCGACCAATCCCATGACGTCACCAGCTTTGACGCTCTGGTTGAGATCGAAGTTAAGCTTGATGAGACGGCCCTCAAAAGTGGCGCGGACCTTGGCGGTCTTGTTGAGGTTTTCGCCGACGCGCCCTACCGCTTTAAGCGTCATATCGAGACTGCCACGCGTGACGGTCTCATTTTTGATGGCGACGCGCGCGAGGTTTTCTTTCGTCAGGATGACGATGTTTTCTTCGTGCTTGGTCTTGGCTTCGGCGGCCGGTTTTTCGGCCGCTTCTTTTTTGCCGCAGCCGTTCAGTGCGACGAGGATGGCAAATGCAGCAATGCTGCGGAGGAGGAATGGTTTCATGAAAGGATCAGGGATTGGTTTTTGAAGATTTGAATTCGAGGGACACGCCGACCGCCGATTCGAGTTCGGCGCGGTGGGTGGCGACGCTGGCCACGGCTTCATAATAGTCGGCGAGCGTGTCAAAATAGGTGCGCTTGGCGTCGAGGTAGATGAGGAGCGAGGTCGCGTTCTGGGCGTAGCTTTTCTCCGCCTGCGCCATGACCGCCCTGAGCTGGTCGAGATACGCCGGAGCATACAGGGCGAGCTGGGCGCGGGCACCGGCGAGTTGGGTCGCGGCCCGGGCGACGGCCCCGGTGATCTCGCGGCGGAGCGCGTCGGTCTCAGCGAGCACCTTGCGCTGTTCGGCCGTGGCCATGAGGATTTCGCCCTGCCCGTAGTTCTTGCTGGGCAGCGGCACGGTCGCGCTGAACCCGAGGATCTGCTCCGATTTGCTGTATTCGAGCGAAGGCCCGACCGTGAAGTCCGGCTTGCGGGTCAGCCGCGCCTTGCGGTTGTTCTGGCGGGCATTGTCCGCCTGCATCGCCTGCACCCGCAGGCTGGGGTTCGTCGCAAGGGCCCGCCCGACCAGCTCGGACAACGAGCGCACCGGGGTCGCGTCATCGAGAGTGCCAGTCACCTCCAATGGTGCCGAAGGATCGCGGCCCAACAGGCCGTTGAGTTCAACTCGGGCGGCGGCGATCT